>NZ_JBWYIR010000009.1:0-157684 GCF_056779855.1 Acinetobacter sp. ANC_7654
CTTCTGGAAGTGCATCAACTTTCGCTTGTGCATCTTCTTTAGCAGCAAGTGCATCATCACGTGCTTGAGTCAGCTCAGCAAGTTCTGTTGGCGTGATTAAACCATCTGATTCTGCATCTGCTAGTGCTTGCTCTGCCTCAGCATATGCTGCTTCAGCCGCCTCTACTGCCTCTGTTGCTTCTTCAAGTGTAATATCTTCGCCGTCTGGTACGCCATCACCATCTGCATCATTGACTTCAGGTAAGTCAATATTTACAAGAGCATCTAGACGATCTTGTAAACCATCTTTAATCGCTCCATTTGGCAATACATTTACCTTATCTTGAGCAACTTCTTTTGCATCAAGTGCAGCCTGTACTTTCTGTTCAAGAATACTGAGTTCAAGCGGGTTAATTAAGCCATCTTTTTGAGCCAAAGCTAAATTATTAAGAGCTTCAGCATATTTAGCTTCAGCTTCTTCTACAGCTGACTGAGCTTCCTGAATCGCTTCTGGTAAGCCATCTACAATGCCATCACCATCTGCGTCATTTACTGCAGGCAAACTTATGTCAGTCAGATCATCTAATCGATTTTGAAAGGCATCTTTCTGTTCCTGAACAGATTCAGGTAGAGCATTTACTTTACTTTGAGCAGTTGACTTAGCAATTTGTGCCTGCTCTAAAGCATTCTGTAAAGCATTAAGCTCTGTTGGATTAATTAATCCATCACGATTTGCAACAGTTAAAGCATTTTCAGCAGCTGCATACTTTGCTTCAGCCTCCGCAACAGCCAACTCTGCTTCAATGAGTGCTTCAGCGATATCATCTACGATACCATCATCATTTTCATCATTAATTTCAGGTAGGATGATATCCACTAAATCTTCAAGACGTTCCTGCAAAGCATCTTTTTGAGATTGAACTGATTCTGGTAATAAATTTGTTTTAGTTTCTGCTAAGGCTTTGGCACTCTCGAAAGCCTCTTTAGCTTGATCTAATTCCGCTCTTTCAGCAGGTGTAATCAGGCCGTTTTCATTCTTCTCTAAAATTAAATCTTTTAATGCTTCGTACGCTTGTTCAGCATTGGCTACAGCTTCTTCAGCATCTAGTAAAGCTTGCTCGAGATCATCTGGTACACCATCACCATTTTGATCATTAATTGGTGGCAACTCTTCATCAACCAAATCATCTAGTCGATCTTGTAAATCAGATTTTTCCTCGCCATCTACCAAGTTATCGACTTTATCTTGAGCAGCATCTTTAGCATCCTTTGCATCTTGTAATGCTTCCTCTAATTCAGCTTTTTCCTCAGGAGTAATTAACCCATCATTTAATTTATCTTCAATCAAATCTTTAAGATCTTGATAAGCTTTCTCTGCATCATTAACGAGCTGTTTTGCTTCTTCTAATTCATCGTTAATTGGTGGTTCTGGTTCCGGCGATACAGAATTAAATTTTTTATCTGAATCACTCATATTATCTGCAATAGCAACTACTCCAGCAGCTAATCCCCCTGCAATTAACCATGGAGTTAACCCTGTCAAAGCTGTACTTGAGTTTCCAGCGATAAGTGCTGAAATATCATCAATTGGATAATATTTAATAGTCGAAGCTATTTCATTGGCAGCATCTGTGAACTCAACCCAATAAAGCTGACCATTGTCATTAAATAAAATATTATGACTATTTAAGGGATCGTCAAAATAACTTTCTACAACTAATTGTTCGCCATTTTTAAAATTAATAACTAAAGAATTTCCTTCTTTCTGAAAATTTAAGACCTCTTCGATTGATGCATCAATTTTCACAATTGAGTTCTGGTTTAATACGATTTTATTAGCAGTAGTCTTTTCTAAAACCGCCCCATCGTTTTTTGATAGTATTTCTAAATTTTTCATGACGTCACCCAGTATTATTAAGATATTCTTTAACCCTCTATTTTTTTATCAGATTGAGAATCAATGTAAACGTCATAAAAAGTCAGTTGAAAATCAACAAAAATTCATAGTTAAAAAAAATTTTTTACACCCCATTCGAAATTCTTAAAGCAATGTTTTTATTGAGAATATTTAATTTTAAACAAAGTCACAATTTATAAATTAATAGTGAAAAAAATCTCATTATTTATTATTTTATATAAGTTAGACATAAAATTTTTAAATATTGCAAAAAAACACCAGAAACAAAATTACACTATTACTTAATTAAAGTTACATAATAAAACCCAATGAAACAATATTTTATTTCTTGAAACAAATTAAATTTTATTTATTTTCAAACACTTATTTTTACTAATTTATTTTTTCTATATAAAACATAAAGTTAGGATTAATGAGTTTATTTCAATTTTTTATTCTTATTACTTCGAAATAACTTAAAAAATGGCCAAAAACACCATTGCAATATGGAAGTTAAAATATATTTATAGAAATTTTCTAGGCGTTAAAATATTGTTTTATATTGATAATTTAGAAATCAGTTTTAAATTATTAAGTTACTTTAAAATAAAAAACCGAGATTTAAATCTCGGTCTTTTAGATTCACTAATATTTTAGTTTGGAATTCTTAGAACCTGTCCCGGGAAAATATCATCTGCATTTTTAAGTAATGGTCGGTTTGCTTCAAAAATTTTGTTGTACTGATTTGCATCACCATAAAACTCTTTAGAAATTTTTGAAAGATTATCCCCTGATTTTACTGTATAGAATTTACTTTCAGGCTCTGGAGATGAAACAGTAAGTTGGTCATCGACTTGAGCAACATGATCAATATTTCCCACAGCCAAGATGATCTTTTCACGATCTGCTTGAGTTTGCACTTGTCCTTTTACAGTCGCTAAATCACTGCTTGCATTATAAGTCACAGACAGTCCTGTTACTGGTAAGCCAAGTGATTTAATATGCCCCAATAATTTATTCGCAATTTCTTGAGCAGATGGCTCTGCTGGCGTTGCTGGTGTAGCTTGTTGCTCAGCTGGTGCGGTATTCTTTTTCCCAATACCTTTCACAAAATCAAAAAGACCCATTGTTATTCTCCTATTGTTATTTCAGTTTGGTGATCAAATAATTTAGATCCCTTAATTTTTATACAGAAGAACTATACCTAACGCCGTTATCTTTCTTAAACTTAAGGTAACTTAATGTAATATTGCAATTTAATCCTTAATAAAAAAAAGCCACCATAAAGGTAGCTTTTAAGTTCGAAAAGAACTGAATCTGATGATTAAGCTAATTTCTTAGTTACATAATCGATAGCAGATTGAACAGTTGTAATTTCGTTAGAGTCTTCATCAGGAATAGTAATGTCGAAATCATTTTCGAAAGACATTACAAGCTCAACTAGATCTAGAGAGTCAGCACCTAAGTCATCCATGAAAGATGCTTCGTTTTTAATCTCTTCAGCTTTTAAGCCAAGTTGTTCAGCTACTGCTTGTTTGATACGTTGTTCGATATCGCTCACAGGAATTCTCCTCATTGCTTGTGGCGGCGTATAATGCCTATAGTTTAATTGAATCTTGATATATTTGAAAGTTTATACATCGCATTACGCCATGTATAAACCGCCATTCACGTGTAATACCGTACCAGTAATGTAACTTGCTTTATCAGAAGCAAGGAAACTTACTGCATTTGCGATATCTTGAGGCTGACCAAAACGGTTCAATGCCACTTGATCACTCATTTTTTTCTGAATTTCATCACTTAACTGTTCAGTCATCTCAGTTGCAATAAAGCCAGGCGCGATACTATTGACAGTAATTTGACGACTGCCCATTTCTTTAGCCAAACTGCGGCTAAAAGCTTCAATCCCAGCCTTCGCAGCTGAATAATTTGCTTGACCTGGATTTGCAAAATGCGCAACGACAGAACTAATATTGATAATTCGTCCAAATCTCGCTTTCGTCATACCTTTCAATACACGTTTAGAGAGACGGAACACTGCTTTAAGATGAATATTTTGGATATCATCCCAATCATCTTCAGACATACGAAGCAGTAGATTATCTTTTGTGATACCTGCATTATTCACAAGAACAAGTACAGGACCAAAACTTTGTTCAATATCTGTAATGAGTGCATCAATTGCAGCTCCATCACGAACATCGAGTACTTTTCCTGCACCATGTTCAGCAAATTGTGTAGATAATTTTTCAGCACCAGAATCAGATGTAGCCGTACCTACAACAAAAAAGCCATCTTCGATCAGCTGTTGTGCAATCGCAGCACCAATACCACGGCTTGCACCTGTCACTAACGCGACTTTACGTTCCTGCGTCATGCAATTTTCCCTTCTGCAACTAATACAGTATTTAAAGCATCTTCTAAACGAGATTTAGTATCTAAAGGCAATGCTTTTTCAACATGTGCTAGACGTTTTGCTAAATTTGTTAATACATTCCCAGGACCACATTCAACAACATAGCTCACATCTTGATCAGCCAATACTTGAAGTGTTTTAGTCCATTGGACAGACTGATAAAGTTGTGATGTCAACGCTGTACGCAATTCATCAACACTGTCAGCCACTTGTGCATTGACATTTTGAATCACTGGAATGCGAGGTAATTGAATATCAACATCTGCTAAAGCTTTGGCAAACTCTGCTGCCGCTGGCTTCATTAATGAACAATGTGATGGTACTGATACTGGTAACGCAATTGCTTTTGCACCTTGCTCTTTTACCAAAGCTATTAACGCTTCAACTCGTGAAGTATCACCTGCCACCACAACTTGACCCTGTGCATTATAGTTTGCAGCCTCCACCGAACCCTCACCTTGAGCGGTGACTTGAGCACACAGTTCTACAACCTTAGCATCATCAAGACCAAGAATCGCAGCCATAGCACCTTGCCCCTGAGGGACAGCATCTTGCATCAACTTACCTCGTAAGTTCACCAATTTAACTGCATCTTTTAAGCTTAAAGATTCTGCAGCAACCAATGCACTGTATTCACCCAGTGAATGTCCCGCTAAATATTTAGGAACGACACCACCAAGCTCTAACCATACACGCCATAAAGCAATGCTTGCTGTGAGCAGTACTGGTTGTGTAAATTCAGTTTGGTTTAACCCTTCACCACTTTGCGCAATGTGCCATAAATCAAAGCCGAGTGCTTCAGAAGCTTCAGCAAACGTTTCTTGCACACTACTAAACTGTTCTGCAAGCTCCGCTAACATTCCTGCTTTTTGAGAACCCTGTCCAGGAAAAACAAATGCAGTTTTGGTCGCAAGAACGGCTTGCTCGAGGCGTTTAGCAGACATATAAAAATCCTTTATTCAGAGCTTGACTATTCAATTTTGATTAATTTCGATCATCTTGAACATCAAACTCAAGTCTTAACTGATTTGATGGAGCGAAATTTATCATTAAAAAAAAGCTTTGGTAATTGCCAAATACAACAAAAAATACAAATAAAAAAAGGGAGCTTACGCTCCCATTTTTTCTACTAAGCTTGACGCTTAATACATCACCAATTATTCAGCATCAGCTGCTTTAGCGAATAATTGGCGACCACGGTAGACACCATCTTTAGTTACGTGGTGACGACGGTGAGTTTCACCAGTCGTTTGGTCTACTGTTAATGCATTCTCGGTTAAAGCGTCATGTGAACGGCGCATGTCACGGCGAGAGCGACTTTTACGGTTTTGCTGAACGGCCATGATGGCTCCTTACAAAGATCGAAAAAATGGATCAGAACAAATTCGATTGTCTTATACCTAAGAGTATAACACAAAAATTAGTTAAGTTTACCCTTCAAAGCTGCCAAAACACCAAACGGATTATCTCGTTTTTCTTCAACAACTTCTTCTTGGGCAGGTTGATGCTTATGCTCACAAGACTCATGTCTTGGTGACAAAGGAATCAACAATAACAATTCATCTTCTATGAGAGAAAGTAAATCAGCGGTTGCAGGTGCATCAAATGAACCTTTTGTCGTTGCTTCACTCTCACCTAAGACGATGAAATCAGCATCCTCATCCAAGCGCTCTATCAGTGACTCATCATCGACTAAAGCCAGATGAAAGTCCAATTCGAGAGGTAATTCAACAGTATCCAAACAACGTTGGCATTCCATTGGAACCTTCGTTTCAACACTACCATCAAGCCAAACGATACGATGATACGCATCCATTGATAGCTTACAGTCTATGTTGATCAATTGATTATCAATTGACCCAACAGCTTCACGGGATATACGAACAAAGCGCGACAATGGCAGTGTACCTGACCATGTGAAGCCCTGTTCAGCCCATTTAAACGGCTCAATCTGTGCCGGAAAGGTATTTGCTGACATAATTAAGGCGGCAATTCTACAAATTCATAAGTACTCTGTCAAAGATTAAGATACAATTTTGCACTTATTCAGACAGATCATTTGGGTTAATCAAGTCATGCATCAGTTGCAGCCGCAACCTGAAGTCACAACTTCATTACAGTTACACTATCCTTCGACCTCAAATTTGACCGATCACTTAGACCGCGTGCAACTCGCACCTTGGGTAAATCTGCAAACAGAAGCTCAACAGGTAGACTGGCTTATCTTACACTTTAATCATTGGTTTTCCCACTTAAATGTCACATTAGTCAAAGGCGACTTTGAACCTGAATACTTCCCTGCCTCAGACCAACAACCCGCTCGCATCCAATTCGCACATGGATTTTTCAATAGTGCTTTACATGAAATAAGTCATTGGACAATCGCAGGAGATCATCGTCGCACTCTTCCTGATCTTGGCTACTGGTATGCACCAGATGGTCGAACCGCTGAACAACAAGCCCTATTTGAACAAGTCGAAATTAAACCTCAAGCAATAGAATGGATGTTTGCCACAGCCTTTGGTCGAAAATTCCGCGTTTCTCTGGACAATTTAACGGGTGAAGGTGGTGATGGACAGTCTTTTAAAGACAATGTTTATGCTCAAGTACAGCGCTATTTTTCAGGTGACGCTCAGCTTCCAAGAGATGCTCAACACTTTATTCAGTGCATCTGTAAGTGTCTCAGAAGTGGCAAAACATTACATTTGGATGAATTTTCTCGTGCATCGCTAGATTAAGTCTAGTAAATATATATTCATGACATTGAAGTGAATGTCTATGCACGCAATAATACGAAAAAATAATCAGGAGAAAATAAAATGCTTCATTTAAGAGTACATCCTGACAATCCACAATCTCGACTTATTACTCAAGCAGTAGAAAGAATACGTGCAGGCGATGTCGTGGTTTATCCAACAGATGCGGCCTATGCCATCGGATGCCAAATTGGTAATAAGCAAGCAATGGAACGAATTGCTCAAATCCGTGATCTTGGTGCTAAGCATCAATATGCGATCTTATGTGCGGATCTCTCAGATATTGCAACGTATGCAAAAGTGGATAATGCAACTTATCGTCTGCTTAAAAATAATACACCTGCGATTACCACCTTTATTTTGCAAGCGACAAGTGAAGTCCCTCGTCGCTTGATGCACCCCAAAAAGAAAACCATTGGTTTACGTGTACCGAGCAACCCAGTCTGTCAAATGCTTCTTAAAGAGCTGGGTGAGCCTTTACTCACCAGCACCCTGATTCTTCCAGGTCAAACTGAGCCTTTGGATGATCCATATGAAATAGAACAACAATTAAGTAAAAGAATTGATGTTTTTATTGATAGTGGACTTGGCACATTAACAACAACAAGTATTGTTGATCTCTCAGGAAGTCAACCTGAAATTATCCGCCGTGGCGTGGGTGATGTGAGTGCTTTTGAGTAAAATGCCTCACCATTCATCTCGCTTTATTTAATTTACGCTGATTTTTCTTTATAAATTACTTGGAGGGTCTTTATTTGTTGACCCTCTTGCGTAAAGTTGCTTGGTTCAAGCCAAGCTAAATAACTTTCTTTTAAAGTCAGCCACTCTTCATCCAACATTGAAAACCAAAGCGTGTTTCGGTTTCTTCCCTTGACCACTTTATGTTGTCTAAACATTCCTTCATATTGAAAACCGAATCGTAGCGCGGCTTTTTTGGAAGCTAAGTTCAACTCATGACACTTCCACTCTATACGCCTAAATCCTAAAGTAAAACACTCATTCAACAGTAAAAATAATAATTCTGTAGCAGCTCTAGACCGTTTTAAATCTGCTGAGAAGTATACATTCCCAATTTCAACCACTCCATCATCCAACCCGATATTCATCAATGCGATCCACCCCACTGGTTTTTTCGCTATGCGAATAACATAATAAATATTCACTTGTGTACCAAATTACGATGAGAGTTTATATGACAAATCTTCAATCGAAGTTGGCGCATCGTAAGGCAAATAGGTAAAGCTTGAAATAAACTCATCTGTAATCTTGAGTGGGAATAGATCTCTTGCAAGCTCTTCAATATTTTGAATTAAATTTAAGGGATATAAATTTACATACGTTCCACTCAACGCTTTGAATGAGTCTATAGGGTGAGTATATGAGTGAACTTTTATACCTACACTTTGTTCATATACATTTTGTTCTACTTTTTGAAAATTATTCATACTCTTTTACTTCTCGTCGAATACACGCTAACAATGAATACCAGTTTACATTTATTAGTTAAAACACTAAATATATCTATATAACCTTAAAAAATACTACCTATTTATTTCAAATTTTTTATCGTAAAACTGCGGATAAAGATATATTCAGCACTCGATTTAATTTAGAATACCCATATTGTTTTTATGCTATTCGAATCACTGTCCTTTTACTGATTTCGATATGTGATCTCCTGAATCGCCCAACATGCTTTTGAAAATTCGCGTGGCTAATAATTGTAATGACTCAAGCTATCCATAATCCCATGGACGCACTTCCACACATCCGTGTTTTAGATGAGTGGCAAGATACGATTCCTGAAGATTTATATATACCGCCTGCAGCATTCGAAATTCTATTAGAACATTTCGAAGGACCACTCGACTTTTTAATTTACCTCATCCAAAAAAACGGTTTCGATCTACTTCAGCTCGATATAGCTCCGATTGCAACGCAATATTTGTCATATATTGACAGTATGAAGTCACTCAATATTGAGTTAACCGCAGATTATATGGTGATGGCGGCATTATTAGCAGATTTAAAATCACGCTTACTGCTTCCTAAACCTAAATCAATTCAAATTGAAAAAGATCCAAAACAAGAATTAATAGATCGCTTAGAGACATATTTAAGGATCAAGCAAGCTGCTGAGCGTCTCGGTCAAATGCCAATTTTAGACCGTGATACTTTTCTACCCAACGTTAGTCTTGGACAAATTAATACAGTAAATGAAGGTTATGAAGCCTCTCTTCTGCGCGATGCAATGTTTTGTATTTTTAATCGCCCAGAGCCTGTTACACACCAGATTACTCAAGAACCTGTTTTGCTTGAAGAACGTATTGCCTATATTGAACAGATGACAAAATCAGGTGAAGTTTTGAAATTTGATCAACTTTTAAAACCAAGTCAAGGCCGTATGGGGTTAGTGGTGACGTTTATGGCAATATTAGAGCTAACACGTCAGCAAAAAGTTCAAATTATTGCATCAGGTATTGAAGCCCCGCTGGCAATTCAAGGGCTGATGATATGACCATTGATCAATCAAACTCCTTTCAAGTTGATGAGTTACACCACGAAGTGCTCATGCAGCTCGAAGCTATTATTTTTGCCAGTGAAGCGCCTGTTTCTATTGCACGCTTGAAAGAGGCATTTCAAAACCAATTTTCCAAACAACAACTGCGCGCATATTTGCAACAGCTTGCAGTGTTACAACACGGTCGTTCAATTGAGCTGACTGAAACAGCTCAAGGTTTTCGCTTTCAAGTTCGTGCTAAGTATCGACAAGTGATTGCACAAACTTGGCCAGAACGTCCAACTAAATTATCACCATCATTGTTAGAAACTCTAGCAGTGATTGCTTATCATCAGCCCGTTACCCGAGCCGATATTGAGCAAATTCGAGGAGTCACGAATAACAGTCAGCAACTCAGAACGTTATTCGATTGGAACTGGATTAAAGAGTCTGGTTTCCGGGAACTTCCAGGAAGACCCGCGTTGTTGGTTACAACGCCACAATTTTTAAATGCTTTTGGTTTAAGTGATTTAAATCAACTGCCTCCCCTACAGGATGCCAAGGAAGCTTTTATGGCATTGGATGCTCACGCACCCAAGTCGTAAATAGGTGAACTGTTGATGATTATTTCTAAGGTTATGCTGTTATGAGTGAAAAATTGCAAAAGGTATTGGCACGTGTAGGTTTGGGCTCTCGCCGCTATATGGAAGAAGTCATTGCTGCCGGTCGTGTTAGTGTCAACGGTCAAGTTGCTCAAGTAGGTGAACGTATCGAACCAACCGATGAGCTTCGTATCGATGGTCGTAAAGTACAGTTCCAAATTGAAGATGAAATCCGTCGTCGTGTATTGATTTACTACAAACCTGAAGGTGAAATCTGTTCACGTAACGACCCTGAAAATCGCCCAACTGTATTTGATCAATTACCATCAATTCCGGGTGATCGTTGGGTCATGGTTGGTCGTTTAGATATCAACTCAACAGGATTATTACTTTTCACAAACGATGGCGAGCTTGCAAACCGCTTAATGCATCCATCTAGTGAAATTGAACGCGAATATGCTGTACGTGTGATGGGTGAAGTGACCCCTCAACTGAAAAAGAACATGACAGATGGTGTCATGCTCGATGATGGTCCAGCAAAATTTGAGTCATTCTCGGAAATTGGTGGTGAAGGGATTAACCGTTGGTATCAAGTGGTTGTAAAAGAAGGACGTAACCGTGAAGTACGCCGCATCTTTGAATCACAAGGTCTAAAAGTCAGCCGTCTATTACGTACACGTTATGGTACAGTCATTCTGCCACGTGAATTACGTACAGGTCGTTGGATTGAACTTGATAAAAATGACATTGATAACTTAACTAAGTCTGTTGAACTCAAACCACGTCAAGGTACTGGTCTTTACGGTATGGCGAAACGCCGCAATGAACGTATGCAAGAGAAACCACTTGCAGCACGTCGTGGTGGTTATTTACGCCAACAACGCCGTGACGAAGGCGAGCATCAAGAACCACGCCGTGACTTCCGTCAAGGTGGTGCTGATCAAAGCCGCAGCGATAATCGATTTAACAATCGCGCACCGCGTCAAGAAGGCTCAGAAAACCGTTTCAATGCACGTGCGCCACGTCAAGAAGGCTTTGAGAATCGATTCAACAATCGTGCCCCTCGCACTGAAAATCAGGATTTCCGCAATAAGCGTCCTGAAAACAAAGGTGAAGTAAACGGCAATTCTGTTGATTACAAACCACGTAATGAAAATAAATTTGGTCAACGCAAACCTTTTGGTATTAACAAAGGTTTTAAAAAGTTTTAATTAAAACTTGAATCAAAAAGCCACTATTTTTATAGTGGCTTTTTTCATAATAACCATTCAAAATCATGATAAAAAATTATACTACTCTCCTGTATCTCTTCATCATTTATCTATTGGCTTGCTGTTATATCGCTTATGAAGGGCAATTCCTTTCAAGCTATTTACAATCAAGAGGATTATTACAAGATGAATATCAATATCCTTGGGCAGGAGTATTGTTTTGTTGCGGATTATATTTTTTCGTAATTCTTAACTATATACCATTATTTACAATGAAATTCAGTCAAAATAATCCTGCTAAAAGCTATATATTAGCCAGCATCGCTCCCATATCCATCACTCTATACTCTTTATTGGGGGCTATGCATGCCTCGAGTTTCTCGGGCGCATTTATAATGGTTATGCTAGTAACCATATTAGTCCATTTTTTTGTTTTACCTTTTATACTCAAGTACGCCAATAAAAATTTAAAAGCACGAAATAGAAAATCATTCAGATCAATCTAATTTAGGTATATCGACCCATCGTGCTGTTGGAAAATGTTGCGATAAATAATTTTTTAAGTAGGTAGATGTATCACGTGAAATAAGCTCATCGTCAGATTCAGCATTCAAATTATATGCTAGAGCATATAACTCAAGCCCACGATGCTTCAGTGCCTCTAAGCTCAACAAAGTATGGTTGATGCTTCCCAAACGCCCCGAACTCACCAAAATTATGGGATATTTTTTATCCACCAAATAATCAATGGTTAAATATTGTGTTGTTAGAGGGACCATCAAGCCACCCGCCCCTTCAAGTAAAACAACTTCATATGAAGAGGACAACTGTTGAGTCGCTTGTTCAATTTTAGCGAAATCAATACTTCGCCCATCTATACGTGTCGCTAAGTGAGGCGATGCAGGATAACTGAAAATTTCAGGCATAGTGAGTTTTTGAGTATCTTCCTCTAACCAACCACACCCCATAATTTCACGATGTTTTTCAATATCTTCAGAAACATCCACATTACCCGTTTGAATTAATTTCTGAGTAATGACATTCCGCCCTTGTTCACGCCAAATTTTTGCCAAATAACCAGTGACATATGTTTTTCCAATTCCAGTATCAATACCGCTCACAAAGTAGATTTGAGCACTCATGACTTACTCCGTGCGATAAAAAATATAGGGTGATACGTTAAAGGATATACAAGATTCTCTTGCTCATCAGTCGCAATAAATTGTCGGTAACCTAGATAAAACTGATTCAAACTTTCCTTCGTCCAACGAAACCCCTGTGAGGTTGCCGTCACACCTGTGGCCTGTAAATGTTTTAGGACCAATTTTGGGTGCGCGAAGTGTAATTGAGCCAATTGTTGTTCACAGTGCATCACTTCAAATCCGTTCTGCTCTAGTAAGCTTTTAATTTGGCTTTGATCAAAATATTTTAATCCTTGTCCAGTTAAGGATTTAATTTCTTTTAAGTTCTGAGGCCCATAAGTTGAAAAGCAAAAATAACCATTGGGCTTTAAAGCCGAATAAATTTTCTGTATCAATCTTTCAAACTCAGACATCCACTGTAATGCAGAGCTTGAGGCACATAAATCAAGGTCTTTGGGTAACTCAATTTTTTCGACATCACCAATACGCCACTCGACAGGCTGATGATGACTGATGGTATGCTCAACATCAGCATATAAATCATTCAAAATGACTTGATCCATTTTAAAATGATGAAACATCTCTTGAGTTAGATTTCCAGTTCCACATCCAATTTCAAATACTTTAGCAAGCTCAGAAGATGAAACATAAAGACGCATCAGCTCGCTTAAATGCTTCGCTACATTTTGTTGAATACGTGCCTGATCTGCATAAGTCCAATGCGATTTTGCAAATCGAGTAGCAATCATTTCTTTTTGAATAAATTTGTTCAACATAGAGTCATTCATAATTGTTCTTTCAACCGCTCCAATTCATCTTGATTCAGCTGAGAATTCATACAAATTCTCAGGCGTGAACTTCCTTGTGGAACCGTTGGTGGCCGAACCGGCAAAATATAAAAACCAGATTGTTGTAATTGTTGTGCGCGCTCAAGTGCACGCTGAGAATCACCTAAAATTAAAGGAATAATCTGCGAGCTTGAAGGACATTCGTAACCTTGCTCAAGAATATATTGACGCAGTTGCAGACTCAAATCACTTAAATGAGCACGTTGCTCCTGCATTTTTTTCATTTTATTCCAAATAAAATGCGTCCAAGCCATGTTGATGGGTGGTTGTGCGGTACTAAAAATCAAAGAGCGCATTTTGTTGATTAAATAATCTTTTAAGATTGGATGACACACAATGTATCCACCAACAGATGCGAGTGCTTTCCCGAATGTTCCGACTAAAAAATCGATATCATCTATGACAGCATATTGTTCAGCACAACCGAGCCCTTGCTCTCCCCGAACACCAATAGCATGTGCTTCATCAACATATAACATGATTTTACTGAACTGATATTTCAGACTCACCAACGCAGTTAAATCAGTTTCATCACCATCCATACTAAAAATTGATTCAGTTACCACAATGATTCTTTGATACAAGGGATCATCATGATATTGCTCGATCAATTGCTTTAAATGAAGCAGATCATTATGTCGATAACGTATCAGCTTCGCTTTACTTAAGCGAATCCCATCAATCATGCTGGCGTGAATCAATTTATCCGAAAGAATTAAAGTCTGACTATCAGCAATCGCAGGCAAAATACCAATATTCATGTGATAGCCACTGTTGAATAACAGGACTGCCCTTTGATTGAATGATTGACTCATGTCATCTTCAAATTGCTCATATTCAGGATAATTTCCTGTGAGTAATCTTGAAGATGAAGAGCTCATTCTTTTTGAATCTACTGAACAATGATCAAAAAATGCTTCTCTTATTTGTAGATCTGACGCAATTCCTAAATAATCATTACTCGATAGATTCAACATTCTTTGTTGCTGAAGCTCAACCCATTTTCCATGCTGAACGATGGATTTAAACTGCCGAAAATTTCCAGTTTGTTTTAATGAGTCTAACTGCTCTGCGTAGTGGTCCAACAGATTCATCTCATTTCCTCTGCAAGTTCCATCACAACACTTACCAACTGCGTTAATAATTCAGTGAGTTCGACATCTGAAATCACAAAAGGTGGCATGACATAAACTAATTTTCCAAAAGGACGAATCCACACGCCTCGTTCTACGAAACGCTGTTGCAGCGTTTTCATATCAACATTTTGTTTAAGCTCAACAACACCGATAGTACCGAGCACACGAACATCTTGAATATGCGCTTGATCATCTAATCTATGTAAATAATGTTTTAGAATTTGCTCTATTCTTTGAATATTGGACTGCCAATCTTGTGACAATAAAAGCTCAGTACTCTTTAAGGCGACAGCACAAGCCAAGGGGTTCGCCATAAATGTAGGTCCATGCATAAATACGCCAGCTTCACCAGAGCTGATCACTTCAGCGACATGTCGTGTGGTCAGTGTTGCAGATAAAGTCATATACCCACCGGTCAGCGCCTTACCAATACACATGATGTCTGGTTCAACTTGAGCGTGTTCCCAAGCAAATAATTTACCTGTTCGCCCAAACCCCGTGGCAATTTCATCAAATATCATTAACACCTGATATTGATCGCATAGCCTCTTGGCTTCGCGTAAATATTCAGGATGATAGAAACGCATGCCTCCAGCACCTTGCACAATCGGCTCAACAATCATGGCAGCGATAGTGGCATGATGGTTTTTTAAAGTTTCTGCCAATACAAGAATATCTGCTGGATTCCAATCTTCATCAAATCTAGTCTGCGGTGCAGGAACAAAATAACGAGAAGGTAAACTAGAACCAAAGACCTGATGCATCCCAGTAACTGGATCACATACTGACATTGCATTCCATGTATCACCATGGTAACCAGAACGCGTCGTGATAAAACTGGTTTTATCTTTCTTATTTTGTGCGGTCCAATATTGAACTGCCATCTTTAGTGCGACTTCAACAGCGACAGAACCTGAGTCCGCATAGAATATTTTATCTAATTGAGGTGGTGTAATTTTTAATAATGCCTTCCCTAATTCAATCGCAGGATCATGAGTTAGCCCACCAAACATAATGTGTGACATGTGCTGCAATTGATCCGACACAGCTTGATTAAGTTGAGGATGGTTATATCCGTGAATGGCACACCACCAAGATGACATACCATCAATGAGTTGACGGCCATCTTCAAGTTCAATCATCACCCCTGTAGCCTTTTTTACTTTATATGTCGGCAGTGGGTTTAACATCGAAGTATAAGGGTGCCATAAGTGTGCTAAATCGAATTCGTCAACCATCCTGGAAGAATTTCCTTATTAATCTAGACAGAGCATAACGCGAATTATTTTTGTTATGAATTGCCTGATTAGACAATATTCATCAGGATTTCTCATTCTTTCTTAGATATTGAACGATTTTGTCACTTAGTTGTGTAGCTCTAAAAATTGAAAAGCAGTGAGAGCCTGGGATAATTTCGAATTTAAAAAACTTTGCATCTATCTTTCGGATATTATCTAGAACTTTGTTACTAACTAATCCATCATCATCAGCAAATACATGTAATTGTTTTCCGACATAATTTTTCAATATCTCGACAGTATTAAGATGATATAGTAAATCCAAGCCCTGCTTTTTTAAATCTAGCTCTTCACTCGTAATTGAATTTTGCAAAGATTGCCAATCTTGTTTAGCAGTTTGGCTGCCCTGTGAGACCAGATAACAAAATCGCTTTAAAGTGGTCATGGGGTCATTTTCAAAAGACTCTCTAAAACTTTGAAAAGTAGAAAGCGGCATACCTGTAGACCAGCGTTCATTGGCAACGAAGCAAGGATTCGATGCTAAAGTAATTAACGTTTTTGCCTGACCTGAAAGCTCGAAAACCTTTTGGGTGAGCAATGTTGCTAATTGCCCGCCTAAAGACCACCCTATAATGACATCGACTTTTTTAGCTAACTCAACATGTTTAGATAATTCAACAGGGTCGAGTGCATTAAAGATATTAATCAGATCGATTTGAAATCCTGCCATATCCAAAGCAGTTTTTAAGTTTTCGAGTGGTTTTGTTCCGAGTCCCCAACCGGTAATTAATAAGATTTTACTCATGATTGCCAATCCTTAGCTGATCGTTTTCGGTCAGTATATAAAGCCAAGCACAATAACTCATTGAGCAAATCATTCAATTTCACTTTGATTTTTAGATAATTATAAAAAATGAGTCAATTCAGGCAAAACTGAGGTATAAAAAAACCCAGCCTTGCTGGGCTTTAACTTACATTTGAGACTGAATATAGTTTTGTAAACCAATTAGTTCAATTAAGCGAAGCTGTTTTTCCAACCAATAGGTATGATCTTCTTCGGTATCCGACATTTGTTGACGCAACATATCACGTGTCACGTAATCGCCTTTTTCCTCACAAAGCTTTACACCTTGCGCTAATTTTTCACGCACTTCGTACTCAAGCTTTAAATCGGCTTTTAAACATGAAACAACGTCTTCACCTACTTCAATATCATCACGACTCATATTCGGTGTGCCTTCCAAGAATAAGACACGGCGAATAATAGCATCAGCATGTTGTGCTTCTTCTTGCATTTCGTGATCGATACGCTCAAAAATCTTAGTGAGACCCCAATCTTCATACATACGTGAATGAATGAGATATTGATCACGAGCAGCCAGTTCACCACCGATCAACATATTTAAGTAATCTACGACTTCTGGATTGCCACGCATTTCAATCACTCCATTCTTTAATAGCAACATTATGAACAATAAGAGCTTATTTTGCAAAAAATATAATGTGTAAGTTTATGATTTTTATATAATTAAAATGAGAAACATACGCATTTGCAGTTTGAATCACTTATTTTTTACTTAAAAAATAACCCCTTGCATACAGTTAAAAAAATTCGAGAGCAGTTTTAAACAAATTTTAGCTCTATTTAATTTTGTAACCAATCGAAGTGACTCTCATTACATTTGAGTTGATGTTGAAAATGATCAAGGACAAATCCTTTTTTTAATTTTAGAATGAATCTATTTGACCATCAGGCAATAACAATGATGACGACTACTGCCCCGATTTTGGTGACAGGTGCAACTGGCTATATTGCTGGTTGGGTAATTAAACAATTATTAGAACAAGGATACACCGTTCACGCCACTGTACGAGACTTAACTAAAAGTTCAAGTTTTCAACATTTAGAACAAATCGCATCTCAAACTTCAGGCGCTTTAAAGTTATTTCAAGCAAATCTCTTAGAAGAAGGTTCGTTTGATGAAGCAATGAAAGACTGTGAAATTGTGATCCATATGGCGTCACCTTTTTTAGTGACTAACTTTAAAGATCCAATCACAGACTTGATTGACCCTGCACTAAAAGGTACGACCAATGTACTGAACAGTGTCAATCGTACAGATACAGTAAAACGTGTCGTTGTCACATCTAGTATTGCTTCAACTTATGGCGATGCAGTGGATATTTTGAAAACTGAGCAGAACCAGTTTGAAGAAAGCCATTGGAATACCACCAGTAGTGCCGAACACCAACCTTATTTTTACTCTAAAGTCGCAGCAGAACGCAAAGCATGGGATATGCAAAAGGCACAATCTCGATGGAATTTAGTGTGTATCAATCCCTCATTGGTTGTTGGACCATCACTCACACCTTCTACACAATCTGGAAGTGTTGAAGTCATTCAACAATTTGGAAATGGCATGACATTATTTGGTGTTCCTCCAATGTGGAATGGTTTAGTCGATGTTCGAGATGTCGCTCATGCGCATATCCAAGCAGCACATCACCCTAAAGCACATGGACGATATATTATTAATGCTAAAACGATGACCCTACTCGAAATGGGTAAAACATTACGACAACATTATGGTGGACGCTATCCTTTCCCACGAATGATTGCTCCCAAGTTTTTATTCAAATTACTCGCTCCTCTGTTTGGCTATACGCGAAAATTCGTTGACTTGAATGTGGGTTACCCCATTTATTTCAATGCTGAGCGTAGTAAGCAAGAATTAGGCATGCAATATCGTGACGTTGAGACAAGTATCGTAGAACATTTTCAACAGCTACTTGACGATGGCATTATCAAAAAACGTGGTTAATATCTAATTACTCGAGAAAAAAGGGCATCTATTGATGCCCTTCGTTATGTGCAAGATACACTTAAGACTCAGGTTCAGTGAGCTGACCATGCTGAATCATAAATGCAATAAACTCAGCCTCATTCATCACCGGAATACCTAGTTTTTCTGCTTTTTCAAGTTTGGAACCCGCCTTTTCACCAGCAACCAAGCATTTCGTTTTACTGGATACACTACCACTCACACGTGCACCTAATGCCTGTAAGAGTTGAGTCGCTTCATCTCGTCCCATACTGCTTAAAGTACCAGTCACCACCCAGCTCTCACCATTTAAAGGTTGTCGAGTCGGTGCTATCGGTGCATCCCAATGAATTCCAGCCTCAATTAATCGATTTAATACTTCAATATTATGTTCAGCTTTGAAAAAGTCTAATATCCATTCTGCAGTAATATCACCTACATCAGGGGTTTTCTTCAATGCTTCTAAATCAGCAGATTTCAGCGCATCTAAAGTCTGGAAAGTATTGGCTAACATTCGAGCCGTAGTCTCGCCTACTCCTCGAATGCCTAGTGCGTAAATAAATGCCGCTAATGTTGTTTTTTTACTACTTTCAATTGAGTCGATGAGATTTTGTACAGATTTCTCACCCATTTTTTCAATAGTCAGTAATTTTTCACGATGCTCGTGCAAGTGATAAATGTCTGCAACATCTTTGAGGAGTTCAAGATGTAATAAAGACTCAACCCAACGATCACCCAAACCTTCGATGTCCATTGCTTTACGTGATACAAAATGACGTATCGCCTCTATACGCTGCGCTGCACAATAAAGCCCACCTGAACATCGTGCTAAAGCTTCGCCTTCGGGCATCACAACTGGAGAAGCACATACAGGACATTGTTCTGGCAATTGAATTTCAGTGGTTTCTAGAGGTCGAAATTCTGGCCAAACCTTTTCAACTTTAGGAATAACATCTCCGCTACGATAGACACTCACCGTATCTCCAACGCGCACGTCCAAGCGATGTATTTCACCAATATTATGTAAAGTCACGTTTGATACTGTGACTCCGCCAACCGATACAGGATTTAATCGCGCTACAGGCGTTAAAGTACCTGTACGCCCTACCTGCCAATCAATATTTTCAACTGTGGTTAGCGCAGCCACTGCAGGGAACTTATATGCTGTTGCCCATCGAGGTTCACGACTTAAAAAGCCTAATTGTTGTTGTTGCTTCAAATCATTGACTTTGATGACCATCCCGTCAATTTCAACTGACAGGTTTGGACGCTCCTGATTTACAGATTCATAAGCCGCTTGAACCTCTTCAATACTGTCACAAACAAAATGTTTTTCCCCAACAGCAAAGCCCAACTGTTCAAGCCAATTTAAGCTCTCTGACATCGTGCTCAGACCATGATGTGGCATGCATTGCGCAATTCCATAAGCATAGAATGCAAGTGGTCGTGATGCTGCTATGGTCGGATCAAGTTGACGCAAACTCCCTGCTGCTGCATTTCTTGGGTTAGCAAAAGTTTTCTCACCTTTGGCCTCATTTTCAGCATTTAACTTTACAAATCCAGCTTTAGGCATTAGTACTTCGCCACGAACTTCTAACAACGCTGGTGGTACACCTTGAGACATCATGAGTACTTTAGGCAAATTACGAATTGTTTTTACATTTTGGGTTATGACTTCTCCTGTTTCACCATCCCCACGTGTAACCGCTCGAATCAACACACCATGTTCATACCATAGTGAGATCGCAAGCCCATCAAATTTAAGTTCGACGTCGTATTGGATTTTCTGGTTAGGTAAACGCTCTTCAATTCTGCGTGCAAAGGCAAAAAGTTCATCCTGATTAAACACATTACCCAAAGACAACATTGGAACAGTATGTGTAATATTTTCAAACTTAGATAAAGGTTTATCACCGACTTTATTGGTCGGTGTATCCGTCTGTACTAAATCAGGATATTGTTCTTCTAAGTTTTTTAGTTGATAAAACAATTGATCATATTCACTGTCTTCAATTGTCGGCTGATCCATCACATAATAAGCATGGTTATGCCGAGCCAATAATTGAATGAGTTGGCGCATTTGCGCAACGACAGCGTTCTGATCCATATTTTCACCATATAAAAGGGCGGAAAATTCCGCCCAATAATTTCAACCTAAACAGTATAAATGACTTTACACAAATTCAGTAAGTCACCTAGGTGATTAAACAGCTTGACCTGATCTATAGTCGATCGCTTTATGGCGCCAGTGTTCTTTTAACTGCGGTGTAAATTCAAGATTATTTTCATCATAGACGGTACCATCTGTTTCACGTGCAATAAGCCCTGCAATACTCACCATACTGTCATAGCCTTTTTGAACATTATGATGCGGTAATGCTAAGAAGAATGCTAAACCTTGGACTTGTTCACCAGATAATGTTTCTAAATCAAAACCTGCAGGACCCTGATCTGTGATTCTGAGTACGGAAAACAGCAATGGGCTGACTACATCAGGAGTTTCATAACGATGGAAACAGTTCATTTCGCCAAAGCGCAATCCATATTTCATTAACACTTTCAAAGCTTTATCACCAGAAAGTGCTTTTCGAGGGTTCGGATACATATTCAAACTAATAATGTATTCGGCATTTGCTAAAGCACTTTCATCATCAAAACGTTGCTGTTCATGTAAATGCACATCCAAGATGCTGCTTTCTTCTTCAAATTCTTTGATTTCAGCAGTTTGAATATTCGGATTTAATACAAAACTTGGCTCAACTTTTTTCGAGTCTTCAATTGTATTTTCTACGATTGAATCTTTGGAAATAAGATCTGCACTTTGAGTGTCTGTTACACCATCAATCGACTGAGCTTTACTCTCAATTGTTTCTGTATTTTTTTCTAATGGGTCAGTCTCAGTGCTATCCGTGTTTTTACTGGAGTCGAGCAGAGATTTACTTTCTTTCTCTGCAAGGTCTACCGAAGTATTCAATTGCACTGTATCTACCACTTCTACAGTTTCTTGAATATTTTCAGGCGTCTTTGTAGCTTGTTGAACAGCTGTTTGATCCAATTGAGCCACTTCACTCGCTTCAATGTCTTTCAAACTTGGTTCTACACGCTCAGAAGAAGCCAATGGAGCGGCTTGCGCCTGTAAAAGACTACGAACATGACGCGGAATGACGGGTTGATTACATTGTTCATTTATATGTAATTCAGCATCTAATGACGGTGCTGCATCACTCGGCTTGCGCAGGATCATAAACAACCCTATGCAACAGATCACGATTGCGATCACAATTCCGATAATGGTACTGATTTCCATATTAAGACTCCGCAGCTAAACCGTATTCTTTCGCTTCTTCTAGATCAACAGTGACTAACTTCGATGTTCCTGGCTCAGGCATTGTTACACCAAGTAAATCAGTAGCCATCGTCATCGCAACTTTATTGTGTGTAATGTAAATGAATTGGACCTGTTCAGAAAGCTCTTTTACTAAATTACAAAAACGTCCAACATTTGCATCATCTAACGGTGCATCAACCTCATCCAATACACAAAATGGTGCTGGATTCAGTCGAAATATAGCAAAAACTAATGCTAGTGCTGTTAGTGCTTTTTCACCGCCTGATAACAATGCTAAAGAACTATTTCGCTTTCCTGGTGGTCGAGCCATTAGCTTTACACCAGATTGCCAATCATCTTCTAAACTTAAACTTGCTTCACCACCATTAAACACCTTTGGGAATAAGTTTTGCAATTCCGCATTTACTTGATCAAAGGTAGTCATGAATAGCTTTTTAGTTTCTTGATCAATGCTTTTCATCGCATCTTTTAATTGTGCGACTGTTTTTTCAAGATCTTCAATTTGATGGCTTAAATCTTCATAGCGCTTTGATACTTCTTCATACTCTTCTGAAGCTGCTAAGTTCACAGCGCCTATTTTGTCAAACTGACGCTGTGCCTGCTCTAACTGCTGTTGGTGCTGACTCAGATCGATTGGCACATTTTTTAATAATTCAGCATTAAGCTCTTTTAATTGTTCAGCATAATGTTGTAAATCAGATTTAGCCACTTGCCATGCTAAACGCTTCTCTTCTAACTGGGTTCTAAAGTGCTCATCACTTTGCTGATGATTTAACCGTAGCTCCGTCAATTTTTGTTGCTTGGACTGAATTTCATTAAGCTCGACTTGCCATGAGGACCAAGTCTTTTGTAACTTTTCAGTCTGCTGCTTTTGAGCCTCATATTGGCTTTGCAAAGTGGGTAATTCTAATTGAATCGGATCCACGAAATTTTTAGCTTGTGTAATTTGAGTGATGATCTGCTGATATTGAGTTTTTAGAAAACTTGCATCTTTTTCCAACAGCTCAATTTGTTGCTGATTTTGCGTATGAGTACGGCGGTTTGTTTCTAACTCTTGTTGTTTTTTGTAGACTAAGTCCTGAAGATGCTCAACCTGATCATTCAATTCTTCAACTTGAAACTCTAAGGTTTTGTAGTGTGGAAGATTGTGTTCAATTTTAAGCATCAATGCATGTAAATCGATTTCCAAATCATCTTTTTGCATCGCATCTTCTTCAAGCTGCGCATCAAGTTGAGCAATTTGTGACTCGATGTGTAGATTTTGCGATTCAAAAGCTTGCTGAGCCATTTGCTGTTTTGCAATCTTCACTTCAAATTGGTGAGCAAGAGCTTGATGATTTTTTAACGCTTTTTGTAACTCCGTAAATTCACTATTTTTTTGTTCAAGCTTTAATTGCATCTCAGCGAGTTCGAGCGTCATTGACTCATGCGCTTTCACCATTTGTGTCAACTCTGAATCAATTTCATCTAATCGAATTCGGTGGCTAAGTGCTCCTTGAGCATCTTGACTCGACTCATCAAAGTACAGACCAATCATCCAGTCAGGACCAATATGATAGCCATCCAAACTTAAAATAGACTCACCTTGTTTTAATTGAGGCTGTAATTGAAGCGCCTGCTCAAAATCTTGAGCTATCGCAACGTTTAACCATAATGAGTTTTGGGGGAAATCAATCCAGCTCGCTAATGTGGGTACACCAAGTACAGTCCCAGATACATCTTGCTGAATAACTTTTAATTGACGGGCAGATTCGGTCTGAAATAAATCTTCACTCTTTAACGTATTCGCATGCAGCCACTTTGACAGAAATTTTTCGACCAATGCTGCAAATGGTTTCGCCTGATCTTTTAGCTTCAAAATTTGCATTAAAGGGTCATTGCTCTTCGATGCATGTCGACTGACTTTCACCACAAGCTGTTGTAATTGTTTTTGTTCAGATTTCAAAATCTGTATGTGTGAATTCAAATCTGTGCATTTACTTTTTTGCTCAGTCAATGAGATTTGATCACGTTTCAATTGAGTTTCTAATTTCTCAATTCTTTCTTCTAGACGAACGATTTCAATCTGTACATCATTTTTTTCATGCAGGAGATTGTCAATATCATCCTGTTCATACTGTGCTTGATTTTGAGATTTTTGTTCGAGCAAAGTTTGTTTTTGCTGCTCAATTCGAAGCACATTTTTAGCCAATTGATCACTCTGCGCCAACATTTGTGCACGTTGCTGTTGTTGCTTTTCAACCAATGCTTTTATTTCAGAAAATGATTTTTGCGCTTCAAGTTGCTTTGCCTTCAGCTCATTGAATTGTTGTAAATCAAGCTGTGCATTTGATTCAGTATCACTCAATGTTGTTGCTTGATGTTCTTGCTGGAGGATCAAATCTTCCAACTGAATATCAATCAGTTGCATCCGCTCTTTGGTTTGTATTTTTTGCTCTTCAAGCTGCTTTAAAGTTAAAGTATTTTGAGCAAACAATTGCTGTTTTTGATCCAAATTGGCTTGTAATTCAGCCAGCTTTTTTTCAGCTTGTTGCCATTCTTGCTGAAGTGGTGTGGATTGTTGCATTAATCGCTGAAATAACTCATTTGTTGCTGTTAAATCATGCTCAACAGTGGTGAGTTCAGAACGAACAAGCTTAAATTGCTCACCCAATTCAGTCATTTCAGTTGTATATTCTTGTTGAATTCGTTCACTTTGATGGCATTGAAATGAAAGTATCTCAACTTTCAAAGTTCGAATTTCAATCTCTAAGGCTTTATATTGAAGTGCAGCTTCTGCTTGACGCTTTAGTGTCTTTAATTGGGATTTTAATTCAACAGCAATGTCATTTAGACGACTTAAATTTTGATGAGTATGTTCTAAATGTTGCATCGTCTCACGACGACGTGCTTGATAACGTGATACTCCAGCAGCTTCTTCGATATAAACGCGCATTTCATCTGGTTTTGCATCGACCAAACGGTTAATCATGCCTTGCTCAATAATCGCATACGAACGAGGACCTAAGCCTGTTCCTAAAAAAATATCTGTAATATCACGGCGGCGGCATTTTGTACCATTAAGAAAATATTCAGATTTACCATCGCGATTGACTTGGCGACGTACCGCCAACTCACTATAAGCGTTATATGCTCCACCTAGTTTTCCATAGGTGTTTTCGAAGCGTAATTCTACACTCGCCATTCCCACTGGTTTACGCTTTGCTGTCCCAGTAAAAATGACATCCTGCATACTTCCACCACGTAACTGGCGTGCGCTTGACTCTCCCATCACCCATCGGATTGCATCGATGACGTTGGATTTACCACAACCATTTGGTCCCACGACTGCGGTACGGTTAGCTTTAAATTGTAAGGTGCTGCTATCCGCAAAAGATTTAAAGCCAGAGAGTTTTAAGCTGCTTAATCGCATAGTGTCCTGATTATCTGCGCGATCTCCGCGCCCAAGCTAGTTCAATTTGTTTCATTCGTGTCAGTGACTCTAACACTAGATTGCGCAAGTGTCGGCAAAAATCTTCCATAAATAAAGTAGCTTGTTGTGATTTTCGGATCAAAATTGCATCGATCACGAGCTTAATTAATTCAAGTGCTTCTTGGAGCTCTCTACGCGAAGTATTTAAGGTTAAAAAATAACTACGACGTATAGATGGCAACAGTTCGCGATAAAACTTCATTAAGTATGGGTTGGCTACCATATCTTGTTGCTTAGCTAAAAATTGAAATACACCATCGTAAAATTTTTCAGTATTACTTTGTTTAACTTGTTCAATTAAATATTGCAAAAGTTGCTGAAGCGCCTCAGCTTCATGATTACGCCAAGTTTCACTCATACGCTGGACGATCTGCCCTAACATAAGAGCACTCGTATCAAATAAAGCTCGCACTTGTTGGGCAGACATTTCTGACACAATTGCGCCGCGTCTTGGATAAATTTCAATTAAATGCGTGCGTTCAAGTAATAATAAAGCTTCACGTACCGAACCTCGACTCACGTCTAATTCTTTAGCGATACGCAATTCTTGTATACGTTCACCTTCGACCAATTCGCCACTAATAATCTGTTCACTTATATGTCTGGCTATTTGCTCTGAAAGGCTGTCCACTTCTTCCAATTGCATAATATTCCTATTTATTTTTTTACTCACACTTCATCAAGCATGATGCTATTTTATTGTTTTTATACCAATAGCATCATACTGACTATGTCTTTGTCTGACAATTTATCAAATTTTTAAGTCAATACACATCACTATTTTTGAGAGTTATTTGGCATATTTTTCTCAAAATACGCCTTGATAAATAAAATAAATACCTACAGTTGTAAGCAAAGCTGCAAAACATTTTTTCAACATCGCTGCTGACAGTTTATGTGCAACTTTTGCTCCTACTTTTGCGGTGATAAAACTCATTACACTAATGCCAATGAATGCATAAACATGAACATATCCAATGGCATTTTCGATTTCAGCAGGTGCTTGTTGTCCATAGAATATAAATCCAAATGCACCTGCTAAAGCAATCGGCAGTCCACATGCAGCAGATGTTGCAACAGCTTTTTGCATCACCACCCCATGATGATTCAAATAAGGTACGGTTAAACTTCCTCCACCGATCCCAAAAATTGCTGAAGCCACCCCAATTCCACTTCCCGCAGCCAATTGAGCAGGTACAGAAGGTAGTTGCTTAGATTGATCGACCACCACATTAGCTCCACGGAACATACGGTATGCAACCCAAATTGCGAAACAACCGATAATCAATTGCAGCACTTGTCCAGAGATAATACTGGCCAATCCAGCACCAAAAAATGAGCCCAGTACCAAACCTGGCGCTAAATTTTTAAATACTGACCATAACACTGCACCTTTTTTATGATGTGCCATAACCGAGCTAATCGATGTGACCACAATCGTAGCTAATGATGTTCCAAGCGCCATGTGCATAATGACAGTTGGGTCATAACCCATTTGGGTAAATACAATAAATAAAATGGGTACGATGATTAATCCACCGCCCACGCCAAACAACCCTGCAGTAAAACCAGCGATTGCACCAATAGCTAAATATATGATTAACTCCATAAATCTTTTACTCTTCTCAGATTCAACATGGATTTAGAGACTCGCCACCTCAGTCAGCTTTTAACTGAAGCTCAACAACTTCCAGAAGTTTTACTGTTAAAACAGAGCACCACTTCAACCAATGATGAAGTACGTGCACTCATCAGAAAAGGTGTACAGGGGATTCTTGTATGCAGTGAGACTCAAACTCAGGGACGTGGACAACATCAACGACAATGGGTTTCCCCAGTCGGGAATATTTATTTAAGCACATTGCTAGAAACCAAAACACCCTTAGATGGTCGACTATCCCTTGAAATTGCACTTAATATTTTGCAAATTCCTTCATTTAAGTCATTGGATCATTTACAAATCAAATGGCCAAATGACCTTTATAGTGTGCAAGGTAAATGGGGTGGCATTTTGGTAGAGCCTGTAACCCCACATCAGGCGATTGTTGGCGTTGGTGTTAATTTATTGCCTGTTTCTGATGCAGCAATCGAACAGCAAACCACATCCATTATGCAATTGGGTTTAGCTCATCCAAATCGAATTAAGATTATTTCAGAACTTTATCTCGCCATCATGCAAGCCGGACAATGGTTTGAGCACGGAAGTTATAATCTCTCAGGACGTTTCAATCACTATGCTGCTTTTATGAATCAGACTGTAGAGTTTGAGCAAGTGAATAAAACAGTACAAGGTATCTTTAAAGGTATTGGAGATGATGGTCGAATTAATATTTTGACTGAACAAGGTTTAATCGGTTTGTATCAAGGGCGTTTACGCTTAAAAAAATAAAGAAAAGATAGGTCAGCGAATACATGATGAAACGTCTTTGGTTAGATATAGGCAATACGCGTTTAAAATATTGGATCACGGAAGGTGAGCAAATCTTGGAGCATGTGGCGGAGCTTCATCTACAATCTCCTGCGGACTTAATGTTGGGTCTCATCCAACACTTTAAATCTCAAAACCTATCAGAAGTCGGTATCTCATCTGTTCAAGACAAGAAAAATAACGATCGTATACTCAAAATTTTAAAACTGCTAGATATCCCAATTGTCGTTGCTAAAGTTCATCAAGAATATGCAGGACTTCAATGCGGATATACAGAACCGAATCAATTGGGTATCGATCGTTGGCTACAAGTTCTAGCGGTCGTCACTGATCCTCAAGAGAAATATTGCGTGATCAGTTGTGGAACGGCCTTAACGATTGATTTAGCAGATGGATTTAAACATCTAGGTGGATATATCGTACCAAATCTCTATCTACAGCGAGATTCACTTATTCAAAATACCAAAGGGATCAAAATCCCTGATGCTGCATTTGATGAGTTAAGTCCTGGGCAAAATACAATGGATGCTGTTCATCATGGTATTTTATTGGGATTGGTCAGTATGATCGAAAAAGTTTTAATAACATCACCAAGAAAATTAATTCTTACTGGTGGTGATGCTGCACTCTTTGCTCATTATTTACAATCTTATGACCCGCAAATCGAAACCGATTTATTATTAAAAGGCTTACAACGCTATCTTGCTGTTGCGCAACAAAAAACATAACTTGGTCATCAGGTCTGCTGAACTGAGTGTCTCTTAAAACAAAAAATTATTCACTCAGTATCAGTACACACACCCAAAATATAAAAAGTAGGCTGAACAACATGAATAACAAGACGTTAAATGCTTGGAATATTGCGAAGAAACTTCCCTTAGGGAAAGCGCTTTTCAATCAAATGATTCAACTCAAAGCACCTTATTTCAAATCGATTCGCACGAAAATTATTGAATTGAGACCAGATTTTTGTCAGGTCCAGATGTCTAAAGAAAAAAGGGTTTTAAATCACCTTAATACTGTACATGCGATTGCATTGTGTAATTTGGCAGAGCTTACTGGTGGCCTAATGACAGAAGTTACTCTTCCACCAAGTCATCGATGGATACCCGACGGTATGCAAGTCAAATATATTAAAAAAGCTACGACCAATTTAATAGCAGTTGCTTATCCTCTGACGCCAATTCAAGCGGGGCAATCCATACCAAATAGATTTGTAGCGTGTGTCGAAGTCCATGATCAAAACCAAGCGCTTGTCTTTAGAGCAGAAATTAATATGTGGGTGACATCACGTTAAACACGTCAGTGAGAGCTTATAGCTTCTGAATTAATCTCGAATAATCTCAGCCCAGACCTCAGGCAATGCCGTACAACCTTCTGAATCAATAAAATGGCCTTGATGTTCAGCAGCAACGACATGTGCATCAATACTTTCAGCTTGCTGGAAACTAAATTTAGGCAGAACGCGCTCATCACCTTCAGAATAAATGACCACGCGATCATGAACTTGGTCACGAATGAGTTCAAAATCTATATCAGCAGCATCAATAAATGGATTGACTTGCTCAAGACGCCCTAAACGTCCATTGAAACCAGCAACTAGAATTAATTTTTTGATTTTTTGGTTTAAAAGCACTTGGCTTAAGTAATGTAAAGTTGCAATACACCCGAGACTGTGAGCAACAAAAATTGTTTGATCATCAATTTGAGCTATTTGCTCTTTCATTTGTTGTTCCCACGTTCCTAATTGTGGCGTCTCAGAAGGATCTAATCTCAATACTTTTAATGGAATACCATACTGATCAGCTTGTTGTTGTATCCATGGAAACCAATTTTCTTCAGGGCTTGCCGTATATCCATGCACAACATAAACCTGTGTCATTTTCTTGCACTCTTGACTATATTCTCAACATCATGAATTGATTATTTTTTAAACTAAATAGTAAGTTTGCAAAATTATGTAGCATGAAAAAAGGCGCCAAAGCGCCTTTTTAAATTATGGGAGTTATTTTGGATCTTTGCCACCAAATAACGGACCAACGCCACCGCCGCCACCAAATTTCTTTTGCATACCGCTTAATGATTTCATCATTTTCGCCATACCCGATGGATTCGCAAATTTTTTCATCATTTTTGCCATTTGGGCATGTTGTTTGATCAGCTTATTGACTTCAGCAACATCCATACCACAACCTGCTGCGATACGTTTTTTACGGCTTGGATTCATCAAGTCAGGATTGCGACGCTCTTTGATGGTCATCGATTGAATAATCGCTTCCATTTTCTTCACTTGCTTTTCAGGATTTGCTTGAGCAATCGCATCCTGAATTCCTGAGTTACTCATGCCAGGCAACTTGTCTAAGAAGCCCATCATACCGCCCATTTTATTCATTTGTTCAAACTGCATCAGCATATCTTCAAAGTTGAAGCTGCCGCCTTTTTGCAGTTTTTTCGCCATTTTTTCAGCTTTTTCTTTGTCGACTTTACGTTCAAGCTCTTCGACCAAAGAAAGCACATCACCCATACCTAAGATACGTTGTGCTACACGCTCAGGATGGAATGGTTCAAGGGCATCGAGTTTCTCCCCCATCCCCAAGAATTTAATAGGCTTACCAGTAATTGCACGAACAGAAAGTGCCGCACCACCACGCGCATCACCATCAGTTTTTGTAAGAATCACACCGGTTAAAGGCAATGCATCATTGAATGCTTTTGCTGTATTTGCAGCATCCTGACCGGTCATTGCATCTACAACGAACAGTGTTTCTGTAGGATTAATCGCTGCATGCAATTCTTTAATTTCGCCCATCATATCGTCATCGATATGTAAACGACCTGCAGTATCGACAATCAATACATCCGCAAATTGAATTTTGGCTTGTTCAATTGCTCGGTTTGCAATCGTAATTGGCTTTTCATCAGCACTTGATTCAAAGAAAATCGCGCCGACTTCACCTGCTACAGTCTGGAGCTGCTTAATCGCTGCAGGACGATAGACGTCGGCAGAAACCATTGCGACTTTTTTCTTTTGACGCTCTTGTAAAAAACGAGCTAATTTTGCAGCAGTCGTCGTTTTACCTGCACCTTGTAAACCAGCCAATAAAACAACAACGGGAGGCTTTGCAGCAAGATCAAGACTTTCATTTGCCTCACCCATCATTTTGGTGAGTTCATCATGAACAATTTTGACGAATGCCTGGCCTGGAGATAACTGTGACATCACCTCTTGGCCTAATGCCTCTTCCTTAACTTTCGCGATAAATTCACGAGTTACAGGAAGTGCAACATCGGCTTCAAGAAGTGCCATACGCACTTCACGTAACGTATCTTTAATATTGTCTTCGGTCAGTTGCCCAGAGCCAGTAACATTTCTTAAACTCTGCGTGAGTCGTTCTGTTAAGGTATCAAACATTGCAAAATCCGCTTAAAATGGTTGTTGCAAAAAAATCTTTCTTAAAATAGAAAATTTATGCATAAGATGCTATAGGATACTGTAGTTCGTTTGGAATTTATATCTTATTAGATGAATATTCAGCATCCATAAAAAGGTTTGACATGATTAGCCTCCCTTTGGTTTACACAATTTTAGCATTGATCGCCTATACCACTGCCTTTTGGTATTTATTTACCCATTTAATGACTAAACGTGTCCCTAATCATTGGTTTATCAGTCTCGTAGCTGGATTAGGCTTGATCTTGCATGCTGTCGTCTTATTGATAGATATGAAAACGCCTTTCGGCATTAACTATAATGTTTTTAATCTCCTTTCATTTACTTCAGCACTCATGCTGTTATTGAGCCTGCTTTATAGCACTTATCGACCTGTACTTGCCCTAAATCTGATTGGAATACCAGTAGCTGCATTGGGTTTAATTTTAGGCTATTCCTTGAGCCAGCCTATACTTACACTTAAACAGAATACGCTTGGACTTGATGTCCATATTATTTTGTCACTCTCAGCTTATGCAGTGCTATTAATGGCAACAATTCACGCAGTTTTGTTGTGGTTACAAGATCGTGAGTTAAAAAATAAACAGAAACATCGTGTTTGGGTAAATCTATTACCCTCCTATCAAGCAATGGAATCTCTGTTATTCGATATGCTTGTTACAGGTTTCATTTTATTAAGTACTGCACTTATCTTCGGCTTTTTTACGATTGATGATTTTTTTGCACAACATTTGGCACATAAAACAGCGTTTAGTATTGTCTCTTGGTTTGTTTACGGCGCACTTTTATTTGGACATTATCGTTTTGGTTGGCGCGGTCAAAAAGCGAGACGCTTTACCATTATTGGTTTTATTTTACTTGCAATAGGCTTTATTGGATCAAAATTTGTATTAGAAATGATTTTAGGAAAATAACCATTGTGTGATTTAAATCACAATAAATAATAATAATTGAATAGATATCACATCATTATTAAATTTTATATACTTTAAATACATTTAAAATATAGGTAAATAAATTTTAAGTATAAATATTTTTTTATATTAAAAATAACAATTAAAATCAATTACTTATAATAAAAACCGCATTAAACCTTTTATGATGATTTAATAAATAATAGTTAATATTATTTGAATTATTTAATTAATTAATATTAATAATCTGTTCATCGCTTAATACCCCCCATTAGTCTCCTATAAGTTGTTATTATTTAGGTTAGTAACTAATGTTACAGTTAGTAAATGGATATTTTTGATGATTATTTTGGGGTATGTATGAAATTGCAAAAAGGTTTTACCTTAATCGAATTAATGATCGTCATCATTATTGTTGCAATCTTGGCCGCAATTGCAGTACCTAGTTATCAAAACCACGTCACCAAAGCAAAAATCAAAGAAGCTCAATCGAATTTAATCGCACTTTCATTAGGTGCTGAAAATGCATATCAAAGAACACTAAACTACCCTAAAGAAACCTTATCAAATACCAACGCAGTAAAAACTAAATTTACAACTTGGAATCCAAGTTCTGATTCATTTAATTTTACGTACACTTCATCAGATGGTGTGAATTATGCGGTTCAGGCAATAGGAACTGAAGCAAGAGTTTTAGGTTGTACATTAACACTCAAAAATGATGGAACTCGTACCGTGGCCGGTTGTGGTTCATATACTGACTGGGTGAAATAATATGCAAAATACTGGTTATAGAAAACAACTTGGTTTCACGCTGATCGAACTAATGATTACGATCGTTGTACTGGCTATTTTGTTATTTGTAGGTACTTCTTTAACCAGAGCTTGGGTAGATCAAAGTCATGTTGATGGAGCGCTAGCAGGTATTAAAAATGCGACTTATCAAGCCCGTTCTGCAGCAATTCGAAACACGAATAATCAAGAGTCTTCACTTGCAGCAGCATCTGTTTGTATAGATAAAACCCATCAAGAAATTAGAGTGATTCGAGTTGCTAAGGACAATACTGATGCGTGTTCAACAAGTGACGGCAACTCGCCTGACCAAAACTATATCCTTCAAAAAATCCCCTATGCATCGAATGTATTTTTCAAAGTAAATAATACAGAGTTTTATTGTCTATCTTTTAACTCGAATGGGATGTTGGTTGCTGCAAGTTCAGCATCAGCAACGTGCAATTCAAATTTAAATTTAACCGTTACAGTTGAGAAGAATAATGAATCAGCAAACATTCAAATCAACTAATCAACGTGGTTTCACATTGTTGGAGTCTCTTGTTGGTTTACTTATATTCTCGATTATTGTTTTTGGTAGCGGTTTAGCAATCAGCAAAATGTTGAACACGCAACGATATATGAACATTGACAATATAGTGATAAACGAACTGCAAAATCGCTTACAAACCATCACTATATCTACTGATTCAACTGATGTTTGTGCTTCATTCAATAACCAATCTACCGAAAGTAAATCGTTCACATTAAATGGTAATACCTACTACATTTATTGCAATTTGAATTCTGAAAATATTAGTGAAACGAGCGGTGTCGCAGGTACAAAAATTACATGGCCTGTATTAGCTGCGAGTACAAATCAATCTAATGCCAAGACCTGTGCTGAAGATAGTATGGAAGGCTTAGATTGTTATCGAGTCGGGAGATAAATCATGAGTCAAAAAGGATTTACGCTCGTTGAGTTGATGGTTGGATTAGTCATTGCAATGTTATGCATGCTAATGATGCTCATGCTTTTTAAACAAACGACTCAAATTGGTATTAGTTCTTCTCGTGATTCGGAATACGATGCTCAAATACGAACAGCATTATCAGTTGCACAGAAGCTCGTTCAAAATGCAGGCTATGGTTCAGGAAAAACATCAGATATTGCTGTAGGAGTGGACACTCAAAATTTACCTGCTGTTTTCTGGCGTATGAATCCAGATCCTGTAACAAGCTTAATGTCTGCAAATACAACGATTAATTACAACTGTGAAGCATTAACTCAAGAAAAAGAAGGTGATACATATCGCTTAATCTTTCTTAAAAAGAATAACTGTGGTTCTGAAGCAGTATTAAATATTGAAACTTTTAGCCAACCTGATGAAAAACAGCATATTGTTTCCTTTAAGACCTTAGAAACAGGCACCGTTTTTAACTTTGTATTAACACCGGGAAATTGTACACCTTTTGGAATTGATAAAAACAACTCCAAAGGTACGCGCCAACTGACGATAACTGCCAATCGTCAATACGCAGATGAAATGCAAAATTCAAATATTGGTCAAACAGTGAGTAATACTGTTTGTCTTAATAACATTGTTAACCTTTAAGAGCGAGATTAAAGATGAATAGTTTAAGAAAGCAGCAAGGCATGGCCACTATTCTTTTGGTCTTGCTCATCGGGCTTACAGTGATGATCATAACATCGACTGTTGCAAAATCACTCATCTCCAACAAAGAAGCAAATGTTGCTGCGCATGCACAAACCAACGTACAACTCATGGGATGGTCAGGTGTTAGTGCCTTTCGTGAATATTTATTAAAAAAATATAAGGATACCGATATTAATGACTTTCGCCAAAGCTTATTAAATACAGGTGAAATTCAACTTTTAAATGATGATACCAACCAACGTTATGTCACAGTTGAAGTAAAAGATGTAAAAGGTTGCAATGGTTTAACCAATAACCCAGATGGTTCTACTGGAACCAAATGTATTGTTATCGCAAATATTCTGTCGAAAAGTGGGTCAGCTCAATCAGCTACTACGATACAAGCAATCTATGATCTTGCAGCAGACCTGATTAAGTACAAGAGTGTTATTAATTTCACTGGTCAAACATTTATGTCTGGCACTACTATTTCTGGCGAAGATCCAACTAAACCAGATGAATATGTCGAACTGAATGTCGATGGTGGCAGCCTGTCCTTACAAGCTGGCTTCAAAATCCAAAATATCAAAAACTTAACTATTAACGTTAAGAAAGACAAAGATGGCAAAGGTGGAAATGTCTATATTGATTGCTTAATTGATGCCTGTGGTACAAGAAATGGGGCTGTAATTAACATCAATGCTGAGGGCTATGTTCATATTATTAACGGCGGAAATTTTGGCAATATTTCATCTGGTGAGTGGGTTAAACTGTTAACCAATGTCAAAGCAGAAAATATTAAAGCAATTGGTGATGTCACACTTTCTCTTGGTTCTAAAGCTCAAAATATTTCCACTGACGGAAATATTAGTCTTACAGAAGGAGGCTATGCTGCAAACTTACATACTAATAAAGATGTAACACTACGCACGAATGTTGAAGTGTCTTCTATCACCACACACCAAGGGAATGTCAATATTTCCGTTTCTAGTAAAGTCAACGGAAATGTCATGGCAGGTGGCAACGTAACAATGATCGGAACTAGTGTTGTTACGGGTGATATTACATCAGGCGGGAAAGTTAATATTTCTAGTAGTGACGTTAAGGGCAGTGTAAGAGCCAAAGAATTTATTGACCTTGATACCTTCTCCAAAATTGAACAATCGGCCTATGCTCACAATCAGTCGAAACAAGGGATTGGCGTGTACAAGGCTGGAGTCCGCTTAAGTACAAGTTGGATTGGTGGAAATGTGTATTCTAACGGTCCATTACGCTTATTAGATGGTCTTATTACTGAAGACGTAAAAGGTGATGTCTATCTTGCCAACTTTAGTACTTCAAATCAGAATGGTGTAGTTGAAGGATTTAAGAATGCGATTAGTGGGAAAATTTATGAAAAACTCACAAGCATCCCTCAGCTCAGTACTTTTCCAGATATTCCTAAATACGATGTGTCTGAAACCATAGCCAGTATTCAAGAAGCAATTCAAAATATGACGTTTGAAACCAGAGTCGATGTTCGTCAATATCGAAATGATGCAAACTATATTTTCGTACGTGAATATGGCGCTGCTCGCGTATATTTAAATCATCTTCGCAATGAGAGCTCTAAAATCACTTACATGTATGAGTATGACGCTACTAATAATATTCACAAACAGTTTGCTGTAGATGCTTCAGGAAATAAAACTCAAATCATGAAAATTGACCCTGAGAACTCAAACTCAGGCTCACGAGGTTTCTATTTAGGGAAATACACCTTGAATAGCAAAGATTATGTCGGTGCTATTTGTGAAACTATTCATGAAGAACAGGTCATGACCAATAGTTTAGGGCTACGTACTGAGCATAAGAGCGGTTATTGCACGAGCCAAATTATTGGATATCTTCCACGGGTCAGCTTAGACTTCAATGGTCTTGATGGTAAAGATCGTTATATATTTGGCTGGCCTAAAGATTATGACTATACATTACCAGACACTTGGTATATTCGTTCAATGGATACATCTACATTCGATAACGCAAGTTTTGCTCCAGGTATTCTGTATTTCGAAGGTAAATTAATTATTTCTGGTAAAGCGAATCTTGCGGCGGATAGTACTGATTCTGTATTCACCAATACTTTCCTTGCTGAAGGTGATATTGATGCGATTGCGATGTCTCCTCGCATTTATTCGCCTCGTAATATTACGCGAAATCCAAATGCAACAGATGCCTTAATTTGTTCACGTAACTTAGGCACTACGTCTAATACTAAGTTTAGTGTTAGTCCACCTGCAACAACACCTGCAACTTTATCGAACAAATTCTTGACGCCAGTGAATTTGTGCCAAGATGCGAATACGATGTATAAAAATACCAATAGATTACCTAACGGTACGCTTGATACAGTGACTATTGATAATAAAGAAATAACAAAGTTAGAACTTGGTTTAGTTGCCTTGATGTCTAATCAAGTTGTGCGTATTGGTGCATGTGCACAAATTTATGGTGACGTATTAGCAAGAAGTAATGTTGAAGGTAGTGCAGCATGTGGTATCGGTGAAAAAAATGGAATCTTTGGTAATATCAGCTCTCAAGGTGTCCCACCGTATACTAGTGTTCAACAACACAATACAATGGGTGCTGGTACAAATATTTATATTCCCAAAAATGAATATAAAAATTTAAATAAAGTTGATGATGTGAATGCCAATGATTTCATCGCCATTAAAAATGCAGACCTACAATGGGCTAAATATCAATAATTGGAAGCGAAAAGCCCAAACATAAGTTTGGGCTTTTTTTTGTGTGAAATTTCTGACTAGACAAGCTATACAAAACACCGTATAACACCGTTTTTCCCATATTCAGGTGACCAAGTGAAACTCGTTTTAGCACCCATGGAAGGTTTAACTGATCCCATCATGCGTGATGTTCTCACACATGTCGGCAGCTTCGACTGGTGTATAACTGAGTTTATCCGTGTCACTGATTCTGTCCTTCCAGATCACATCTATCATTCTTACTGTCCCGAATTATTGAACGATGGCAAAACAGCAGCAGGAACACCCGTTCATGTTCAATTTTTAGGGAATAATCCAACCATGTTGGCTGCAAATGCCGTTCGAGCGGTGGAGTTAGGTGCACCTGCAATTGATATGAATTTTGGCTGTCCAGCTAAAACAGTAAACAGGCATCGAGGTGGTTCTGTATTATTGGATGAACCTGAAACAGTGTATCAACTGGTTAAAGCTGTACGTGATGCAGTGCCTGCTGAAATACCAGTTTCAGCAAAAATGCGTTTAGGTTATATGGATCGTAATTTCACCCTGGAAAATGCACATGCGATAGAAGATGCTGGTGCCGCTTGGGTTACCGTTCATGCACGAACAAAAGCAGATGGCTATACCCCACCCGCCTTTTGGGATCAACTTCAACCCATTCGTCATGCGCTTAGCATTAATGTGATAGCCAATGGTGAAATCTGGAATAACCAAGATGCGCGCCAGTGTTTAATAGAGTCAGGTTGTGAAGATCTAATGATTGGTCGTGCAGCAGTGACAACACCCGATGTCACACAATGCATCCGACATAATAAAGACGAAGCGATATTACAATGGAGCGATTTAATTACACTCCAAATTCGCTTCTTAAATGGTTCTTATAAAAAAGAAATGAATATGGTCGGACGTTATAAGCAATGGCTAGGTATGATGTCTAAACATTATCCTGAAGCAAAACTGTTATGGGATGAGGTGAAACGTCTGAAACAAGTAGATGAAATCATTGCTAAGCTCAATCATTTTCAAAACATTATGCAAACTGTCTAATTTCTAAATTCTAGAATGAATAACTCCGAACTTCACCTTGAAAATTCAGACAGTCTTGAACGCGAGTGCGTTGAACTTCAGACAGTTGCTCTGGACTAAACCATGCATATTCCGTATGTTCCTCAGAGAGTTGAATTTGGGCGTTATTTTCAATCATGCATCTAAAGATAAAGGTATGTGAGTTTACATGTGCGTGATAGTAGACCCCTGATAAATATTGGATGCTTACATCACAACCTATTTCTTCTTTACATTCTCTGAGCAAAGCTTGATGTATGGTTTCACCTTGATCTAAACCACCACCTGGCAACCCCCAACTGTAATTGGAATAGTTTGCTTTCAGTAATAAGACTTGTCCCTCTGGGTTGGTGATCACCGCATGAGAACTCAAACGATAAAAATCATAAAATCCCATGACACGTCTCCAGAATTTAACTCATTCATGAAAGATAACACTGTTTAAGCCCATCTAAATGCTCAAGATAAGCTAAACCACAAGCCTTAATTTTGATTTATCCTTCAAGATGATAGCCTTTCCCGTTGCTAAGTCTACAGGCATAGAAATATGTTGGTGTACCATCACCCATTGTTCATTGGTTTTTTGTAGACATAATGTTGTACGACACCAAGGCATTTGCAACTGACCTTTTAAGGCTTTATGTTCCACTTTAGAGTGACAATGTAATACAACCAAATGATCACTCGCATGCACTTTTACATCACGGCGAGTGATTTGCATTCCATCGAAGAAATAGGGACTAAATTTTTGCCATTCTTTTCGATAAGCTTCAGCTCCCTCAAGTTGGGTGCTGACATCAAACATACTTACATTTTGCGCACATTGTTCGATTAACGCATCAACATTATTACCTACTAATGCTGAATCCCATTCTTTTAATTGCGCTAATACTTCATGAGCAGCAACAACATTACCCTCAATCTGAATAGACATGATGTGACCTTATTGTTATTAGTGTGATGAAGTTAACACTTTTAAAGAAAAACTGTAATGTTATTTTGTGCCAAGCAAAGAAATTTTTATTCTAATTTGTATCTAAAATTCAATTTAAATTGATAAAAAACAACCATTATTTATTAAAACTTATCATTATGATCAAATTAAAACCAACGACGAGTTATTATCACATAAAAAAATTGGCCCCAGTTTCACTGAAGCCATTATAAAAGCTTATGCTTTCTTTACATATTCGGACTTAAGTTTCATTGCGCCAAAACCATCTACTTTACAATCAATATCATGACCATCCGTTGCATCTGGCAACAAACGAATACTTTTTGCTTTAGTACCGACTTTGATTACGGATGATGAACCTTTAATTTTTAAATCTTTGATAACCGTTACGGTATCGCCATCTGCAAGAAGATTGCCATTTGCATCTTTGATCTGAACCACTTCTTCGAGTGTCTCTCCTTCTTTCCATTCATGTGAACATTCTGGGCAGATCAAGAGGTCCCCATCTTCATAAGTATATTCAGAGGAACATTTTGGGCAATTTGGCAAAGACATAAAAAATCCAAAAAATAAAAAATTTTGCTCAATATACCACTTTCATCTAGCGAATAGAAAAAAACCTTAAATTTTATAAGGTTTAAATAAAAAAAACCTAAGTTCAATCACTTAGGTTCTTTTATTGGCTCTAGCCTTGTTTAGCTTTGAAACTCATCTTCTATATCTTCATCATCATATACATATGCCATACATCCCCATCCATCGTACTCACCGTCATAGTCATTGGCTATTTTGGTAAACCACTCTTCTAAATCCACAATATCTGAGTATTCTGGCTCCATATACACATAAATCGTGATAATCCATTCTGCGGATTCAGACTCTTCATCAATAAATAAACTGATCTTTTGTTCTTCCTGAAGCAAGAACAAGGCACATTTTTCAGCTTTGTCTTTAGAGCTAAAAGCAATTGAGTACTCAATCTCATGCGGCTCGCTTAAATCATCTCCATCCTGGAACATTTGCCACAGTACATCGCCATTATCATCATTTGGAAATTGTTCTAAATCACGGCTCATACGTTCATCCTTATTGTGGTTATTGCGTATACAATATCCTAGAGTAGCCTATATTTATTTCATTTTGGAGAAGAATTCATTAGAAATTGTTCTTAAACTTATATGATCGTAATTGTTAAATTTTAGTTAGGCACTCACATTACATATTCTGCTTGAAGCGTTTCATTCAAAATGGAACTTCACTCACAATTTTAATTTCAATACCACTCAACGGTTGTTGAAACTCTAAATAACTTGCATGCAAAGCCATACGCCCTAAATTACTGAGTTTAGGGTTTGGATGATAGAGTTTATCACCTGTGATCGGATGACCTATGGCTTGCATATGTACACGTAATTGATGTGAACGCCCCGTAATTGGCGTCAACAAGACACGACTAACATCTAAATGCGCATCATAAGCGACCAATTCAAACAGTGTTAAGGCTGATTTTCCAAGTTCAAAATGAACGATTTGTCTCGGTCTGTTTTCCCAGTCCGTAATTAAAGGCAAGTCTACTTGTCCCTGTTGTGCAATTTTACCTTGCACCAGTGCCACATAATTTTTTTTCACGGTGCGCGCTTGGAACATTTTGCTCACAGCCACTTCAGCATCGCGATGTTTTGCAAACATCAAAATTCCAGAGGTTGCCATATCTAGACGATGAGTAATTTTTGCATTTGGATATTGAGCAATCACTCTTGAATACGCACTGTCATGATGTTCAGGCAAGCGTCCTGGCACAGACAATAATCCTGCTGGTTTATCAATGACCACCAAATCATCATCTTCATAGACGATGTTAAGCGGACCTTGAGGTGGCATATATACAAAATTATCGTCTAAAGGCATGTGAACAAAGCATTTCTTTGGGATGCGGAAAAATAGCAACTGATCAACTCAGTGTCAATTTATAAGATGCGCGATTTAAGAATTGAGAATTGAGAATTGAGAATTATAATTTTTTTAAGAGAATTTTTGAGGGTGTCAGGGAAAACATGTTGTTTACTTCAACTATTATAACTTTGTAAGTTATAACCCTATTGCCTATAAACTTCTGGTTTATAGCGTCCTAAGCCGAATCAAGACCTTTTGGGTAAGTACTACACGCACGTTGTACGCAACTGGTAGCAATCTACTCTTTTCGATCCCGTCACACCCTTGAGATATATAATAGCGAGACTGCGTCGGGATTAATTTCCTAAGATTAACGAATTTTAGCATCGAATAAAAAAATATTTCATATCACCTTATAAATATAATATTTTTTCCCAAATAGGTTCATTGATACACTTTTTTTAGCGTCTTTTTAGCTAAATATTGCAATTAAAATTCAAGTTGACCTTTCATTTTAGAGACTGGCTTGAATCCAAGATGCAATGCTCCACCACAACATCATGGCAAACATTCCGCACATAAGATTAGCGAGTACTTTTTGTAGTTGAGATAATTCAGATTTATAAATTTTGAGGTTAATTGTATAAGCAATTGCACCGAGTGAACCACCCACAGCACCACCAATAATCAGTAGTAACAACGGCCAGCCTGCCATCATGTGGACTTTAAAAGGAAGTTTTGCGCGGGATTTTTCTTGTACTGTATTCACAGGGTGATCCTATAAGTTTATTTCAGTCTTCAATGAGCTTAAGTGCTATAAATCTAAAGCAAGCTTTAGACCAATGCTGAGCTAAAATAGCTGTAAAATTGATCGTGGTTTTTAAATATTTAAACAATCTCACTTAAAAATCAAAGATATAGTTTATTCAGAAGTCTGTAAATTCAATTCATCCACTGAATAATTTAGATATTTGCTTGAACAAACGTCAGAATGATAAACAATATTACAGCTAAACCCATTAAAGGCTGTTTAGGCGCAATACTGTTAATTAATCTGGCAATTCTCTGAGCACTCAGCATAAATAATAGAAAAATCAGTAGTGTTGGTAGCGAAATCACCCACATTATTATGTAATAGATGACAAATAAGCTTGTCAAAATAAGACTACCTACAAGCCCCATAATAATTGGATGATGCATCCCGCTCGGTTCCAAATGCAGTGTCTGTGCGAGCGTGTTGTATATCTGAACAAATATTGCTGTAAAATTTAATGAAAAAAGATAGTCCATTATTCCTGCAATAAAAGGCGTTACACTTAAAAAAGCAACTTGCTTTGCCATCGAAAGGATCATGTTTTTATGATCAATTGTCCAGGTCAAAGACAACCAAACAAATATACAAGCAACAAATGCAGCGGACAGAAGATGAAGCAAATAAATTTGTGAAGGCCATAATTTTTGGATAACGAGAAATATAATGATAAAAATTATAGATAAGTAACCATGAATCTTCTTCAACAAAAATAAGCCTGATTTTGCATTTGAATCTTTGAGCTTGTGATTCCAATTTGAAAAATTTTTTTCAGTATTTTGTAAAAAACCATCAATCTTTGGATTCTGTCTAATCAGATCACCCAAAAAGTAAAGCCCAATTAAAACTTGAAATAATGCCAATATATTTTTCATTCTTTATCCGAGATTTTTAATACTTCTTTTATAAATTTACTGAGCATCAGCTTGACGCTGCTTTTTCTTTTTGAACCAACGTACTGTCCAAACCACACCAATTAGTAAAACGATTACTACCAATACTGGTATAAAGAATGACAATACGGAAATCACCAATGCGCTGACCCACTCACCTGTAGAAACCACAGGATTTGCCACGCCACCCGTGGTTGCGGTCGAGACACCCCGTGCTGCAACTGTCCCAAGTTGCACTGCTCCTGCTGTTCCACCACCGACGATGATTGCAGCAGCCCAACTTGCAAATTGCGACATTTCGCCAGAGCTGACCGCCATCGTGGTCAGTGTACCCGCCACCAATGCCGCAGGCGTCGCAATAGTATCCAGTAAGTTATCAATCCAAGGAATGTAATACGCCCCGATTTCAAAAATGGTGGCAACACCCAATGCAATACAAACCGATGGCATCGCAAGCCATTCAAAGCCTTTCATCGGTTCAAACCATCCCATGAGGGAGGCAATACTCATCACCAATAAGGGAACAAATACGCGGAAGCCACATGCAGCACTCAATCCTATACCAAGACATAAACCGAGTATTGTTTCCATAGCAAACCTTTTTATTTATATGTTTTTAATTTTCTTAAGGTAACAAAAAAGCCCTATGGTGTAATAGGGCTTTTGTTTAAAACAGTGGTGTCTGTTTTAGTCTGTTTGCTTGAGCGAATTATTTTTTAAATTGATTGCTTAAGCATTTGGTACACGGTGGTAAACGATCAGTACCAATTTCTAAGTAAGCACGATGCCCACATTGAACGCAAAAATAGAAACCTGTTCCCGGTTTAGAGCCAGCTGTAACCATTTTTGTTCTCCGTATAATTTTAGAAATGGTGAAGTCACTATAACGGAGTGTGAATGACTTTTTATTGTCCATTTCGACAGATGATGATGGCGATTGGGCAAAATCAATTACGATACTCTATACCTTCATAAAAAATTTTGAGTACATATTCATCAAAAATATCTAAATCTTCTATTTCTTCAATTAGTTGATCTAATCCTATTTTTAGAAACTCACTCACTACTTTATTAATTTCTAGATCATTATTTTCTAAATCGATTAATCCAGATAAATGTATTTTCTTAGAAATAAAACGTGGCAACCCATATTCTTCCAAAAAGAAAACATTTTTTGGCAAAAATGCATGAGAAACTTTCTCGATAAAGCTATTAATATTTAATTCTTTATCATATTTTTTATTATAAAGAGTTTGTAAAGATTTTAAAAAATTCGACAAATTATAAGTTAATATTTTTTCCATCTTAAAAAAACCATCTATGCCTAAATTATATTGATCCAATTCAGTTAATAATTCAGGAATCGTTTTTTGCCAATTTTCTTTTACAATTAAAGTATATTTGATGATTTCATTATAATTTCCACCCAAACTTGAAGGATGTACTATATTCAAAATATGCCATAAAGAGCTCTCCCAAAACTCCGAACCCGCATTCAATAAATTGATTTTTCGATAGTCCAGTCTCTTTGACAATACAGCATGAGCAATTTTTTGTAGCATGGACTTATTAGAGGTGTCTAAATCCTGAAAAGAAATTAGCTCTGAATATTTTACATCTAAGAGTTTTGCCATTTCTTTTTTGAAAATGATGATTTTTCTCAACTCCTCAGGAGTCAACTCATCGTTCAAATAGTCTTCATCAATCAACAATGACGCTTCATCTTGAAGTGATAAATCTAGTTGTAAATTAACTTCTTTTGGTGGTTTTTCTAATAAAAATGCATTACCAATAAAGTATTTAAACATGCGTCCACTTCTACCCATAATATTTTTATAAGTAAAAAATTTTAAAGAAGAAGTCCCAATTTTATTACTCCATAAAATTATATTTTTCGTACTCGTATTTACACCTTCAATAATAGATGACGTAGAGACCATAAGATCAAGAGGAACTGTTTCATATAAATTAAGTTGAATCTGAGACAATGATCTATGTAAATTACTATTATAAGTACATACACCTTTTTGCACTAAAAAACTAAGTTTCCATGTGGGTGAATAATTCTTTTTTATCCAAGTGGAAAACTCCTTAAGAACCTGATTTTCTTTAGTTTCCATATTTTCAGAAAGTAAAGTTAAGACATTATCTAATGCTGTGTGCGACTTTACATATATTAAAGTCTTACCATCAACTTTTGCTAAGATATCAAATAATGCTTTATTCTTATCATACGTATCATTTATTTTTTCGTAAGTATGTTCAATATCTAATGCAACGGTATTGCAATCAATACTGACAAACTCGACTCCTTTTGTAAAAATATTTTCTGTAAGACTCTGTATATTTGGTGCTAAATAATATCTTTGTTTAGCTATACGTTGAAATTCAAGCATTGCTCTTTGTAAGGTAATACTTCTAGAGTCTTTTTCTTTCTCACTTGCTTTATAAAATTCATCTACTACAAGTAAATCAACTTCCTCTATTACACCTAAATAACTTAAGGCTCTCTCCTGAGGTAAAATCAATATATTCTTTTCTGCCAACTCTATGTCAGATGTAGTTATAATCTTATATTGTCCCCCAAACTTTGGCTGTAATCTTCTTCTAACTTCGTCAGCCAATGCAATCGTAGGAACGATCATCATAACTGTATTGGGATTTTTTAATTGTAGAAATGCATCAACTGTAAAACTTTTTCCAAAACTTGTAGGAGCACTAACTGCTAAATTTTTTCCATTTAACAAACCAGATAAAAGTTTAGATTGCTCTCTATGCAAAACTACTTCTTTTCCTCCGATATCGACTGAGAAAGCATTTAGTACAATAAGTTCTTGCCACGTAGCATAGTCTTTATCTATATAAGGATAGAGTCCTACTTGCCTTAACATGTCATTAAGAGGTGGAATCACGATTTGCTTATTTTCTAAATCCAAATTATCTAAACTGCTAACTAGTCTAATAATTTTATCTATTGCATCTTTTTTATTACCACAAATTAGAAAATCATTGATTACATGTAATTCTTCGAAAGCTTTCATTAATCTTCAGCCTCCGCCTTGTAATATTCAATATTTTTTATAAATCTATCAACTACTTTATCTTTATTAGGCACTGGAAATAATATTAAATGAAATTTAATTAAATGGTAAAAAGGTACATCTTTTAACTTATTGTACTGACTTAAAAAGTATCTATTAGCCTTTTCACAATAAATTGATTTGATTTTAGAAATATATTCTTCATCCAAGAATGTTGTATGCTCAGTTATTTCACACCCATGTATAATCATAATAGGTACATTAATTATATTCTTAATATTATCAATCGAATTTCTTGGGGATAAATCTTTAATGATTCTATCTATTAAATCTTTTTCGATACCCAAACCATTTAAATCACTTAAACCTGTAATAATAGAATTTTCTTTCTTTAATTTTTCTTTTTTTAGAGCTTCACTCAATGAATTTGTAATTTGATAAAAATTTTGCTCATCCAAGCTCGAAAAAAATTTTGCCTCACCAAACCATAAGCTATAGTCATTGCCATCAACTATAATATGAACACTATCTGCACCTTTTGCATTATCTTGACTATTTTGTTTGTAATATATTTTAGGGACCACAGGTAGAGCACCATAGTGATGCTTCATAATTGCATAAAGCATGATTTCTGCTATTTCACTGCCTCGACCAATCTTGTCAGTAGGATCTGATAATCTTAACTTTTTGGCAGATTCTATTAGCTTTTCTTGACTTTTATCAAACAAAGCTTCTCTTTCATTTTGATTCAAAGCTGTTTCAGCAATATTATTCCAAATAAAGTTAAAGAACTTACTTGACCGCCATTTTCCATCCTCAAAATCATTGATAAATGAAACAATTTTTTTATTATCCTTAATTACTATTTTATCGTTTTCACATATATTTAAAAAATCATCAGATACTAAGACATCAAAATCCATATCCATTCCAAAAAAAATGCCCCAACACAAAGTTAGAGCATTTTGTAATCACTTACAATGTTTTACGTAACATTCCCTTCTAAAAAGTCCTGTGCAAAGCGTTGTAATACCCCACCCGCTTCATACACAGAAACCTCTTCTTCGGTATCCAAACGGCACGTTACAGGAACTTCAATCGTTTGATTTTTACCATCCGCCGTTGAGCGCTCAATAACTAAAGTCAAAGTCGAACGTGGCGCAATATTACCAATCACGCTATACAGTTCTGTACCATCCAAACCTAAAGTTTTACGGTCAGTTCCTGCTTTAAACTCAAGTGGTAACACGCCCATACCCACTAAGTTAGTACGATGGATACGCTCAAAACCTTCTGCCACAATCGCCTCTACACCTGCAAGGCGTACACCTTTTGCAGCCCAGTCACGGCTAGAACCTTGTCCGTAATCTTTCCCTGCAATAATAATTAAAGGCTGTTTACGGTTCATGTAGGTTTCAATCGCTTCCCACATACGCATCACTTCGCCTTCAGGCTCTACACGCGCTTTAGACCCTTGCTTAATCGTACCGTCCGAACGTACCACCATTTCGTTAAACAGTTTCGGGTTGGCAAAGGTCGCACGTTGTGCCGTTAAGTGGTCCCCACGGTGCGTTGCGTATGAGTTAAAGTCTTCCTCAGGAACGCCCATTTTATGTAGATATTCACCTGCTGCCGAATCCATCATAATCGCATTCGATGGTGATAAATGATCCGTTGTAATGTTATCGCCTAAAATCGCAAGCGGACGCATATTGGCTAAAGTGCGTGGTGCAGCAAGTGCGCCTTCCCAATATGGCGGACGGCGGATATAAGTACTTTGCGGACGCCAATCATACAATGGGCTTGCCGCTTGAACTTTCTCACCCAAATCAAACATTGGGATATACACTTTCTTAAATTGCTCAGGTTTTACCGCAACTTTTACCAGTGCATCAATTTCTTCATCAGATGGCCAAATGTCTTTGAGGTAAATTGGGTTGCCATCTTTATCATGACCTAAAGCATCCGTTTCAATATCAAAACGAATCGTACCTGCAATGGCATATGCAACTACGAGCGGAGGCGATGCCAAGAATGCTTGTTTTGCATACGGGTGGATACGACCATCGAAGTTACGGTTACCTGATAAAACAGCCGTTGCGTAGAGGTCACGGTCGATAATTTCTTGCTGGATTTTTGGATCTAACGCACCTGACATCCCGTTACATGTGGTACATGCATACGCCACAATACCAAAACCGAGTTTTTCTAAATCACCGAGTACACCTGCTTCTTCTAAATACAATGCTGCGGCTTTAGAACCCGGTGCAAAAGATGATTTCACCCACGGCTTACGCACTAAGCCTAACTCATTCGCTTTACGAGCAAGCAAGCCTGCTGCCACTGTATTACGTGGGTTTGATGTATTGGTACATGATGTAATTGCAGCGATGATGATTGCACCATCAGGCATTAAGCCTTCTGCTTCTTGAGCACGTGCTGCTTCTAAATTGCCTGCAATGCCTTTCGCTTTTAAATCACTTGTAGATACACGTGCATGTGGGTTTGATGGCCCTGCAATGTTACGAGTTACGGTTGATAAATCAAAACGAAGTACACGTGGGTACTCAGCTTTGGTCATATCACTTGCCCAAAGACCAATTTCTTTGGCATAGTTTTCTACAAGTTTCACTTGCTCAGGCTCACGACCTGTAAGCGTTAAATAATCAATGGTGTTTTGGTCAATATAGAACATCGCAGCCGTTGCACCATATTCAGGGGTCATATTCGAGATCGTTGCACGGTCACCAATCGACATGGTGTCCGCACCTTCGCCAAAGAACTCTAAATATGCACCAACTACACGCTCTTTACGCAAGAACTCAGTTAAAGCCAATACGATATCAGTGGCAGTAATACCCGGTTTACGCTGACCAACAAGCTCTACACCAATGATGTCAGGTAAACGCATCCAAGATGCACGACCAAGCATCACGTTTTCAGCTTCTAAGCCGCCGACACCAATTGAGATCACACCTAACGCATCGGTATGTGGGGTATGTGAATCAGTACCCACACACGTATCAGGGAAAGCCACGCCACCACGGTTTTGAATCACTGGAGACATTTTCTCCAAGTTGATTTGGTGCATGATGCCGTTACCCGCAGGGATTACATCGACATTTTCAAAAGCGGTTTTTGTCCACTCAATAAAATGGAAACGGTCTTCATTACGACGATCTTCCACCGCACGGTTTTTCTCAAATGCATCAGGATCAAAACCACCGTACTCGACTGCGAGTGAGTGATCGACAATCAGCTGAGTTGGTACCACGGGATTGACTTTAGATGGGTCTCCACCTTGATCGGCAATCGCATCACGCAAACCTGCAAGGTCCACCAATGCTGTTTGACCTAAAATATCGTGGCAGACCACACGTGCTGGATACCAAGGGAAATCGTGGTCTTGTTTATTAAAGATTAATTCTTTAAGAGACTGCTCTAAAATTGCAGGATCGCAACGGCGTACCAATTGCTCTGCAAGCACTTTAGAAGTATATGGGAGTTTTGCGTATGCGCCTGGCTGAATATCCTCAACGGCTTGACGCACATCATAATATTCGAGCTGGGTACCTTGCAGTGGTTTACGGTAGTTGTTATTCATCGCGTTCCTGCCTTGCCTTGAGCATCTTTTTTCTAAACTTTCTAAACATTTTGTTGTTGATGAGACTTCATCATTTGTGTTGGCATAGTACACTGCTGAAAGTCCATTTCCCAAATCTTATATATTTCATACATTTAGGTGTAAAAAACAGGGTTTTTGAAATATTTTGTTTCAAATAACGCAGTTAAATTAGCAGTTATGTGCTTTTTTTTGAAAAATAGTGGAAAATTGGGATAATTCTTTAGTATTAGATTCAGATTCGAGCATAGAAAATGAACAATTTATCTTTCTCCTCATTTACGCTTAATGGCGTGGATGCTCAAAAATTTTTACAAGGTCAAGTGACGTTGCATGTTGAACGCCTTGAAGAAAATATCACGCGCTACACAGCAATTTGTGATTTAAAAGGTCGAATTCACTTTGGTTTATGGCTAACAAAGCTGAATCCTGAAAGCTTTGTCATTGTCACCACTCAAGATCAAGCTGAAGAATTTTCTAAACACATTAAAAAATTTGGTGCTTTTTCCAAAATGAAACTTGAAGAATCAGGTCAGGTCTATCCTACGCTTCAAGGTGACACCACAACGTTCTCAGCAGAAGTAACAGATATTGCCGCTTGGCAAGTTCAAGCTATTCAACATGGTCAAGCTTACATTGATCAAGTCATAGAACACGTGTTCCAACCCCAAGAACTTCGTTTACATCAACGTGAAGGCGTTCACTATGACAAGGGTTGTTACTTGGGTCAGGAAGTGATTGCACGTTTATGGTTTAAAGCTAAACCGAAAGCGTGGTTACATTTAATTCAGGGTACAGGTGCTGTACCTGCAGAAGCTGAACAACTCGATAAAAGTGTACAAGTCGTCAATAGTGCGCCTTTCGAAAACGGTTATATCGCTTTGGTGGTGGCACGTCCTGAAGCATTAGCAGAGTTAGACGTGACTGTTTTAGATTTGCCTGAGTATTTAAATGGTGATGTGGCTAGACCACAGTAAGCTTGAAATAATTATTGAAATACTAATTTAGACGACATAAAGGAAGAATGCCAAACTAATCAATATGACAGTTTGGTATTCTTCATGAAATCTAAATCCCTATTTTTTTATATCTAAAATTAGATCTTTTGAAGATGCGACTAAAATCCTTTTCACTTCAAAGTCAGTTCTTTATCATTTTTTTCGCGGAAAATCATAATCTCCCCACTTACTGGTTTTGAGGCCCATACCATGTAAACCCTCAACCAACTTAACCGCAGCACGTACACCATCAATAATCGGGATATTCAGCTCTGCACTAACTCGCTCTGCCATTTCAGCCATGCCTCCACAACCCAGTACAATCGCGCCAATTCCATCATTATTTTTAGCTTGAGTACAGCTCACTAAAAGTTGTTGATACGCAAAATCAGGATCTTGCTCTAAAGCCAAAACAGGTAAATCAATACAACGTATTTGAGCACAATGATCTCTAAACCCATACTCATTCAATAAATGCTCAGCGATGATTTTCGTCCGTGCCAATGTAGTGACAATTGAAAACTTGGTCGCGACCAAGGTCGCCATATGAAATGCAGCTTCAGCAATTCCTATTACAGGTGCTTCGGCAAGTTCACGTGCTGCATGTAAGGCAGGGTCACCAAAACACGCAATAATATGACCATCAACGTTTAATTCTTTACCTTGTTGGATTAAATCCAAAACACCGATGGCAGATATTGCTTCATCATAATGCCCCTCAATTGAGGCTACGCCCTTTTTTGGACATACTGCTAAGATTTCTGTACCCATATTTGCTACATTTTGGGCTGCTTGACCAATAACTTCTGTCATTGCAGCACTCGTATTGGGATTGATCACTTGAATTTTTAGAGACATAAGATCGTTACACTTTGAATTTCATAAGAAAATATTAGTTTTTTTATCAACAAAAAATTGCAATAAAAAATTGAACATAAAGATCTAGCAATTTTCAAACCAAAAGAGAAATATAAAATATTTTATTAAATAACAATATCTTATATTTATTATTTTATCATTTGGCATAGTTTCTGCTCAGAACAAAGTAGCGAAACAATGTGAATATTAAAATGAATCAAGAAAATTATAGTCCTAAATTAACCAATGCCGATCTTGCACCCGCAAAACAAAATTGGTCTTGGTACAACATTTTTTCATTTTGGATGTCTGATGTTCATAGTATGGGGGGATATGTCGTAGCTGCGAGTTTATTCGCACTCGGTCTTGCAAGCTGGCAAGTGTTTATCGCCTTAATTGTCGGTATTGTAATTGTACAAATTGCTGCAAATTTAGTCGCAAAACCCAGCCAAGTCTCTGGCGTACCTTATGCGGTCATCGCAAGACAATCCTTTGGTGTGTTCGGGGCAAATATCCCCGCACTTATTCGGGGAATCATTGCCTTAGCATGGTACGGTATTCAAACTTGGCTCGCTTCAAATGCACTCATGATCGTCGCGCTCAAGTTTTTCCCAAGCTTGATACCTTTATCAGAAATCAGTTTTGCAGGACTTTCAGCGATTGGTTGGATCTGTTTTGGATTGATGTGGGTTTTACAGGCTTTAGTCTTTTGGAAAGGAATGAATGCGATTCGTATATTTATTGATTGGGCTGGACCATTAGTATATGTGGTCATGTTTGCGCTTGCAGCTTGGTTAGTTGCACAAGTGGGCTGGTCAAATATTTCTTTCAATTTAGGCTCGAAAACGCTCACCACCTCTGAACAAGTTACACAAACCATTATTGCAATTGCTTTGGTCGTTTCTTATTTTTCAGGTCCTTTACTCAATTTTGGTGATTTTTCGCGTTATGGAAAATCAATGCAACAGGTTAAAAAAGGTAATTTCTGGGGACTTCCATTTAACTTTATTTTCTTCTCATTAATCACTGTGATAATTGTTTCAGGAACTTATAGCTTATTCGGCAAAATGGTGACTGACCCGCTAGAAACAGTCGCAATGATTGATAATACTTTCGCAGTTGTTTTGGGCTTATTAACAGTATTGACTGCCACTATTGGTATTAATATCGTGGCGAATTTCGTTTCTGCTGGGTTTGATTTTTCTAATATTTTCCCACAGAAACTCAGTTTTAGAAGTGCCGGTATGATCGCAGCGGTCGGTTCAGTTCTCATTACACCTTGGAATTTATTTAACTCTCCTGAACTGATTCATTATACCCTCGATGTATTGGCTGCATTTATTGGTCCTTTATTCGGGATATTAATTGCCGATTTCTATTTTGTTAAAAAACAGCAAGTGATTGTTGAGGATCTTTTTAACGACAAAAAGGATGGCGCATATTGGTATCGAAATGGATTTAATCCAAAAGCAATTGGGGCACTTGCACCAGCTGTTGTGATTTGCTTGACGTTTACCCTTGTACCTTTGTTGCAAGTTTTAGCACCATTTAACTGGTTCATCGGTGCATTTTTAGGTGGAACGTTCTACTATTTCCTCGCTCGAGATGCAAAACAAAAAGTCCACGTCACCAAGAAAAAAGTAGCTTAATTAGAAAGCCTCCTTAACGGAGGCTTTTTTAATCTAAGAGTTATCAAACCCCAAATGCAATTTACTCAATCTTCTCAATCATCTTTTTAGAAACATATTTTTGATAAAACAATAGAGTCAAAATCACCAACACTGCACAGCACAAGTACATAAATTCAAAGCTCCATTGTGCGATAACTAATCCCATTACAACTGAACCAACTGCCAGACCAATATCAAAACAAATAAAGAATGTTGATATTGCATGCCCCATCCGTTGTTTATCTACAGTTTGAATGGTGAGCGTTTGCAAACAAGGAAATACTGAGCCATATCCAATTCCAATAAAAATTGCAGATAACCACAACATCCATTGATTATTGACTAATGTTACGACCACAAGCCCAATCGCAAAAAATATAAAAGAAGGAACGATAACAGCACTCGGACCTTGACGATCATAAATTTTACCAACCCAAGGTCTTACAATTAACATCGACGCCGCAAACAATATAAAAAATACACTGGTGTACGCCAGCAGTTGTTTGCTCTCACTATAAACCGTAATAAAACTGGTAATACTCGAGTAAGCAAAAGCTGTAAGTAAAGCAACACCACTTACAGCAAAAACTTTAGGCTCAAGAAAATCGTCTAGCTTAAATCCTTTTTTATTCATTTTATGTTGCTGAGGTATCTGATTCGCTGGAATATTTAATAACCAGCTAAAAATTAGACCTACACTGATGAGCACCGCGAGAGCACCGAATAAAATTTGGAAGCTATAAAATTGAATCGTGGTAAGCGCAATTAACGGTCCAAATACCACACCTAGGTTAGTGGACATCACATAATAGCCCATGCCTTCACCTTTACGATGCTCAGGAATAAAGTCATTCGCGACTGGAACAGCCACAGTGGTCAACACACTAAACCATATCCCATGTAAAAATCGTATAAGCAACAATGACCACATGTTATCAATGAATAAATAAGCAAATGCAAAGACCGCAAAAAACGTGCTCGATCCACGCATAGTGAGTCGCTTACCCATTTTTTGAATGATCATGCCTGAAAATGGTCGTACTGCTATTGATGAGGCGAGAAAAAGCGTTAACGCTAATCCTGCTTCTTCAACTGATCCCGCTAAGTCCTTCACAATGTAAATCGGAAGGACAGCCAACATGGCAAAGTAGTAAATAAAAACAAATAAATTATTTAATACACACAAGATAAATGAACGATTCCAAAGTCGTTCGACGGTTACACTCATGAAAATCTACTCTTGTCGCATTAATGTTTAGGCGTGAGGGCGTAATGGATCTAAACTCAGTTTGACCAATTGACGGATATAGTGCTCATCAGGCAAATGATTAAAGAAAATAATTTGGTAATGAATAGGACCATAGAGTCGATCAAGCACCAAATCATAGTGATCATGTTCAATCAGCTCCCCCGCCTCAATCGCCTGTTGGATCAGTTGATGCAGTTGAACTCGTTTAGGTAATAAATATTGCTTGAAGAATGTTGCAGCCAATTCACGATGATTCGCCATAACCACCAACATTGCACGTCCCACTGGATGATCTAAAGCCTTAGCCAAACGAAGCAATTGTTGATTAAGATTTTGTTCAAGGTCGAGTTCTGGATCAAACTCAAAAATTGAGAGTGTGAGCTCCTTAAACGTGTCTAGAACCAATTCAGATTTATGTGACCACCATCGATAAATAGTCGACTTTCCCACCCCAGCACGTGAAGCAATGTCTTCTACTGTCAGTTGGTGATATTCCACTTCATTCAAAGCCTGTTTGACTGAAGCTAAAATACATGATCGGCGTCGTGCACTTTTGTCTTTGCTTGTCATGAAATCCCCAAATAAAACGATACGTTTCGTATCGTTTTATAATAAAGAGTTTTTATTGATAAAGATATGAAAATAAGACCAAGGCATTAGATAGAATAGATTTTAACTCTCAATCGATTGAGAGATGACTCATAAAAAAACCTCCTATATCGCTAGGAGGTTTATTCTAAAAGCCATGAAATAGTTTATTCATATCCTTCACCACATAATCTTTAAAATGAAATGCTCTCGCGTGTTTAGCATCAAACTTTACGGTTAAATCACCTTTTTGGAATACATACACTCGATTCTCCTGACTCACCAAATACTGCTCGCCAAGTTTCAATAAGAGCGCATCTATCTTTTGATCATCTGGGATTGAATCATCTTGAAAAACTTTATCGTAATTACGTTTAATGCCTTTTATAAACATCGTTGACCACCTCATTGCACAATGCGTATTTAAGCAAAACCATTGAAGAACTACTAGTGCATTAAAATTTTGGTTAAATCCATATATTCAAGGCTGAACAACATAAATCCAGTATCGTTTATATGCACACATTGCAATAATCACACTTTATTCACAAAGCGAAGCTAAATTTGAAGGATGTATACATATTCTATATTTACATTCACATAATTCGGACTATGATTAAATGGTATAAAACTCTATTTACATCAAATAAATAGGGTTGCTTTTAAGATAGGTATAAAACAATTATGAAAAAAATATTATGTGGTGCTTTACTCGCTGTTGCCACCTCATTTAGCTTCGCTGCCGCACCAGTCGATCCTGCATTCAGCAAAGTACAGGAACTGATTCAAGCAAAGAATTACAATGCGGCCTACCAAGAACTTGAACGCTTATCAAAAGCTGGGAATCCTCAAGCGACTTATAACTTGGCATATCTGACCCAAGCTGGTCAAGGAACCAAACAAGACAACAAAAAAGCAGTACAACTTTATGAACAAGCTGGCACTGCAGGCTATCCTCTAGCCAATTATGTATTGGCGCAAAACTATGCCACTGGTGGCTTGGGTCTGACCAAAAATGAAAAAAAATCTCGTGAATACCTAGATAAAGCTGCAGCTCAAGGTTTTGAAGATGCGATTGTTGAATCTGCGGTTCTGCTGTTCTCTGAAGGTAAAGAACAATCTGATAAGCTCGCGTTACAAAAACTTGATCCTTTAATTAAGAAAGGAAGTTATCCAGCCATTCATGCTCGTGCTTTATACGATATTTCATTAGGCTTCAAAACCAAAACTGAAGCGCCTGTGAAAAAAGGTTTAGCGAGCATTCAAGATTTAGGTAAAAAAGGATACATCCCTGCGCTTATGGCCATTGGTAACATGTTCGTAAACGGAAATATCGTTCCGCAAAACCTACCTGAGGCAAAAAAAATATTTAGTGCTTTAGCAGATGAAAATATTCCTCAAGCCAAAGAAAATCTAGCGATCGTGAACAAACTGATTGCTGAGAATGCAAAAAAACCTGCAGCAAATACGAAAGCTAAATCTTAAGCATTAATTTAAATTTTAAACCGATGCTCAAAAACAAAAACCCTATCGCAAGATAGGGTTTTCTTATATGAAAAGGATATTTATGATTACATTCTAAGTTTTATTCAATTACCACCATAAAATAATTAATCCAGCAGTCACAATAAATCCAATCACTGTACTCATCAATAAAGGTGTAATTGCACGATCATTGAGTCCATATGCTTGTCCCAACATTCCAAATAATGCAGGTGTAGGTAAAGCTGCAATCAATGTCCCTACATACACGATATCCATCGGTGCTTGAGCAATAAATCGTAGAGTCAAATACATGAGTATTGGAAAAATAAAGTTGGATGATAGAACAATATAAAGACTCTGCTGGTTGACATATTTTAAGGTTAAACCTGCGACGCTCCCGCCAATCACAAATAACGCCAAAGGAGATGCCGTCTGACCAATCATTAAGAAAACTTGATCTATATAATGCGGCAGTTTAACCTGAAAAACCGCGCACAAAATTCCGATTACCACACCAATAAACAATGGATTTTTACATAAGTTTATAAAGTTATTTTTTAATGTATTGAGTACTGCTTGCTGATTTTGAGCTTGCAAGCCCGCAATAAATAAAGCTGCTGGAACAAGAAAAACACTTTCGATAATTACAATTAAAGAAGTAAAAGCAAGCGCAATATGACCAATCAATAGACTTAAAATGGCCGTACCAAGTAGTCCAGTATTAGACATTGACGCTCCAATCGAGAGGATGGCAGCATCACTTAAATTGTTTTTAAAATGCTTTACCAAAATCCCTAAAGCGATTGCAAATACAAAGGCGGTCACCACAATATAACTGTAAAAAAGTTCAGGTTGCCATATCGCATCAAGATCTTTTGATGAAAGCGCTTGTAAAAATAGAGCAGGTAAAGCGACTCGAATGACGAATGTACCGACAATGGAGACTTGCTCTTTGCTAATTAAATTCAGTTTAACCGAAGCATATCCCGAAAAAAGCAGTAAAAAAATCGGAATAATGACCGATAAAACCATGACTTAGCATCCCTAGCTATTGTATGAGTTAGTCAAATTATCATACAACAGCCGTCATTACCCAGGATGACTTTTTAAGTATACCTTTATGCCTATTTTATCTATCAGCATATGGCTTAAATAATGATTTCACATCATGCGGTTGGCATCGTAAATATTGCGGACTAATTTCAACCTCTGCTTTTAATTGAGCAGCAGCATGCCATGGCCACCTTGGATTAAATAGTATTGCCCTTGCGAGCCCGATTGCATCAGCTTTGCCTTGTTGTAAAACATCTTCCGCCTGTTGAGGTTCAGTGATCAGCCCAACAGCAATCACTGGAATGTCTACGTGTTTCTTGATTGCTTCCGCAAATGGAACTTGGTAATTAGGACCAATCTGAATATTTTGATCGACATGTAATCCACCAGATGATGCATGGATATAAACTGCACCAAGTTTTTCTAATGCCTTTGATAACCCAATTGAGTCATCAATATCCCATCCCTTTTCTTGCTCCATCCAGTCTGTTGCAGACAAACGAACACCGATTGGATAGTTGTCTGGAACAGCATTTTTGATCGCCTGAAAAACCTCTAAAGTTAGACGAATGCGATTCTCAAAACTTCCACCATATTCATCTGTTCTTCGATTAGATAAAGGGGACATAAATTGATGTAATAGATAACCATGAGCCGCGTGGACTTCGATGAGATCAAAACCTGCATCTACAGATCTGACTGCTGCAGTTGCAAAGTTATCGATAATTTTTTTGATTTCCTCGATACTTAATTCATGAGGAGCCTGATCATCTGGATTAAATGGTAAATCACTTGCAGATACCGTTTGCCAGCCATGTTCATGATTCGATGAGAATTGACCACGTCCCAACCATGGTTTATCAGTTGAAGCTTTACGTCCCGCGTGCGCTAACTGAATGGCGATTGGCGTTGGAGCAATCGCTTTTACCTTATCAATCAATGCTTTTAATTGTGCACGTTGTAAATCATTCCACAACCCTAAATCTGCAAAGCTGATACGACCTACAGCTTGTACCGCAGTTGCTTCAATAATATATAATCCAGCACCCGACAATGCATAACTCGCCCATTGTTGTTCGTGCCAAAAACTATGCTCCCCTGCTTCATTCGCAGAATACTGACACATGGGAGCAATAATAATTCTATTTTTGAGTGATAAATTTCCGAATTGAATTGGCTCAAATAATTTTGCCACACTGAATCTCCCTGATTTTAAATTGATTTATTTGTAACAGTGTACAACGCATTTACGTGATAAATCATCTAAGTTCATTTCATCATTGAATGCTTTAAAAAACATTTTAAAACTTAACCATGAAGGCACTAGATGGATTGTGTATCATATTCTGTTCAAGCGTAATATCTTGTAGTTCACTCGATGCTGCTTGCAATATCCTCATATAACCCAATATTTTTCTACTCGCCCATTTAACAGAGTTTCCATGCCTGAATTACCTGAAGTTGAAACCACTAAAACCAGCTTGCTCCCTTTGCTGAATCAAAAAGTACTTTCTGTTCAAGTCAATAATTCAAGTCTGAGATGGCCTATACCAAATGATGTAAATCAATTGGTCGGTCAACGACTGATAGGGCTAACACGTCGATCCAAATATATTTTGGCACAATTTGAAAATGCGACCATGTTATGGCACTTGGGAATGTCAGGAAGCTTTCGTTTAAGCGATTCACGTGATGCGCTGAGAAAACATGATCATTTCATCATACAATTCGATGATATCCAATTACGCTACCACGATCCTCGTCGTTTTGGTTGCATTTTATGGCTAGATGATCATGCTCAAACCAAACTTTTAGATACGCTTGGACCTGAACCTTTAAGTGAATCTTTCAATGCTGACTATCTAGAGCAGAAATTTAAAAATAAGAGCGTTGCAGTCAAAGTTGCAATTATGGATAACCACATTGTTGTGGGTGTTGGAAATATTTACGCAACTGAAAGTCTGTTTAATTTGGGCATTCATCCTGCACAACCCGCCTCTAGTCTTACACGGCCACAAATTGAAAAATTTGTCATTGAAATCAAACGAATCCTTAAGCAAGCAATTGATTTAGGCGGATCTACTTTACGTGATTACACCAATGCCATGGGCGAAAATGGCTACTTTCAACAAACGCTATTGGCTTATGGGCGCGCTGGTGAAATGTGCATCAACTGTGAAACAACTTTAGAAAATATTAAACTCGGGCAACGTGCTTCTGTTTTTTGCCCTGAGTGTCAACCGCTTAAGCGACCTCAAGCCTCAAAGAATCCTGTATCAAAGGTAAAATCCAAATGAAATCAGCAATTGTTCGGCATATTTTAGTCAAAGATAAAGACCTGTGTATCCAACTTAAACAAAAGCTTAAAGAAGGTGCTGATTTTACTAAAATTGCTAAGCAACACTCAACTTGTCCCTCAGGAAAAAAAGGAGGGGAATTAGGTGAGGTTAAGAAAGGACAATTGGTTGGTCCTATCGATAAGGCAGTTTTTAGTTTGGCTGAACGTGAATTACATGGACCAATTAAGAGTCAATTCGGCTGGCATTTACTCGAAATTAAATTTCGTATGGATTTTTAAACTTCTTGGATTTCCCTCTCCTTTTAGGAGATGAGAAGCATCGCTTCGCAAGGGAGAGCTAAGAATCAATACCTCCCAGCCTCCCTTTGACAAAGGGGGATTTAAAAAAAATGATGAGATATAAAAAACGGCGCATTTAGCGCCGTTTTCATTGTAAAAGCATTAACCTTTACGTTTTAATTCGTCACGAATTTCACGAAGTAATTCAATATCTTCTGGAGTAGCTTCAGGTGCTGGAGCTTCCTCCTCTTGCTTACGACGCATTTTATTCATCAATTTCACTAACCAGAATACCACCCATGCAAGCAGGATAAAGTTGATGAGAATCGTCAAGAAATTACCGTAAGCCAAAACATTTAAACCCGCTTCTTGAGCGGCAGCAAGCGTTGTAAGGTTATTTGGATTATCGCCTAATACAACAAACCAGTTTGAATAATCAACATCACCGCCTAAGATCCAACTGATAATTGGCATGATGACATCTTTCACCATTGAATCGATGATTTTACCAAACGCCCCACCAATGATCACACCGACCGCCAGATCCATTACATTGCCTTTCACGGCAAATTCTTTAAACTCTTTAATAATGCTCATTTTTTCTCCAAAATTTTTCTATGCATTAATGTGACATAATATACATTATTCTTAATGATATTTCCGTCCAAACTCGTTGGTTTTCCACCAAAATCATAAGTATCTCTGTTTAAATAAACAAGATCTTGACCGAATCAACTACAACAATTCAACAACTTTTATTTCATCTATTGAATGATGGAGTCAAGATATAAAAAAACCGCTCAAAAGAGCGGTTTTTTTATTTAAATCAATTAAGATTTATTACGTTTACGTTCGTTTTCAGTCAACCAACGCTTACGAATACGAATTGATTTAGGTGTAACTTCAACAAGCTCATCATCTTGAATAAATTCAAGTGCTTGTTCTAACGTATATTCAATCGCAGGAACAAGTGTTAATGCATCATCAGTACCTGATGCACGAACGTTTGTTAATTGTTTCGCTTTAGTTGGGTTTACAACCATATCGTCTGAACGAGAGTTGATACCAATGATCATACCTTCGTAAACTTCTAACTGAGGTTTAGCGAATAGACGACCACGGTCTTGTAAACTGAACAATGCATAGCCCAAGCATGTACCTTGAACCATAGAAATCAACACACCGTTTTGACGTTTTGCAACAGAACCTTGTTTCATTGGTCCATAGTGCGAGAAACTTGAGGTCATGATCCCAGTACCTGAAGTCATGGTCATGAATTCTGAACGGAAACCAATCAAGCCACGTGAAGGTACAGTTGCTTCAATACGAATACGACCTTTACCGTCGACTTCCATATTGGTCATTTCACCTTTACGGTTACCCATTTGTTCCATTACAGCACCTTGATGCTGTTCTTCTACGTCAAATGTTACGTTTTCGTATGGCTCTTGCATTTCGCCGTCAATCTCTTTCAAGATTACTTGCGGACGAGATACACCCATCTCGAAGCCTTCACGACGCATGTTTTCGATCAATACCGAAAGGTGAAGTTCACCACGGCCCGACACTTTAAAACGGTCAGGACTGTCAGTATCTTCTACACGAAGTGCTACGTTGTGAATTAATTCGCGATCAAGACGTTCACGGATGTTACGTGAGGTCACAAACTTACCTTCTTTACCGGCGAATGGTGAGTTGTTAACTTGGAATGTCATCGATACTGTAGGCTCATCTACAGAAAGCGGTGGCAATGCTTCAACATGTTTAGGATCACAAATCGTGTCAGAGATATGAAGTTCGTCCATACCTGTTACACATACGATGTCACCTGCAGAAGCAGATTCAACGTCAATACGCTCCAAACCATGGTAACCCATGATTTTTAAGATACGACCGTTACGTGTTTTACCATCTTTGTCGATTACCGTTACAGGTGTGTTCAATTTCACTGAACCACGTTGGATACGACCCACACCAATAACACCAACGAAGCTGTTATAGTCAAGTGAAGACACTTGCATTTGGAATGGACCATCAACATCCACTGCTGGCGGCTCAACGATGTCTACGATTGTTTGGAACAACGGAGTCATGTCTTCAGCCAATTCTTCTGGTGAAGGACCTGCTACACCACGAAGACCAGAAGCATAAACCACAGGGAAGTCTAACTGTTCGTCAGTACCACCAAGGTTATCAAATAAATCGAATACTTGATCGATTACCCAGTCAGGACGCGCATTAGGCTTGTCAACTTTGTTGATAATTACGATTGGTTTCAAACCACGTGCGAACGCTTTTTGCGTTACGAAACGAGTTTGTGGCATTGGACCTTCTTGTGAGTCTACCAAAAGAAGTACACAGTCAACCATCGACATTACACGTTCAACTTCACCACCGAAGTCGGCGTGTCCCGGGGTATCCACGATATTGATACGGTATTCAGTATCAGTACGTTTATCTAACCATTTGATTGCAGTGTTTTTTGCAAGAATGGTAATACCACGTTCACTTTCAATAGCGCCTGAATCCATGACACGCTCGATCTCACCCGCGCGTTCACCCAAAGCACCTGATTGTTGTAAAAGTTTGTCGACAAGAGTCGTTTTACCATGGTCGACGTGTGCGATGATGGCAATATTACGGAGAGTTTTAATATCTGACATGTAAATTCGATACGCTTTAAATTTGAGGGCAAATTATACAGAAAAATCCTAAACTTTTATAGTGACTGTTTCTTTACAATTTCATTTTTTTTTGACGAATGGTTATGTTTCGGTTTTGTAAACGCATGTAACTCGATTAGAATGTCGGCACTTTCGCTTAATCTAGATGGTATAGACCATGTCTGCTCCCGACCAATCTCAAGAACCGAAACTCGATCTTGTTTATGGTTTAGACGATAAACCAAAACCGTTCATCGCTTTTCTCGCTGCCATTCAGCATTTACTTGCCATTATTGTTCCGATTGTTACTCCTGGTCTATTGATCTGTTTGGCTTTAGGTGTTTCTAAAGAAGATACAAACATGATCCTCTCCATGTCATTGGTGATTTCAGGTATTGCGACATTCTTACAAAGTAAAAAGGTTGGTCCTTTCGGTGCAGGCTTACTAATTGTTCAAGGTACAAGTTTTAACTTTATCGGTCCTATTATTGGGATTGGCTCAGCAATGGTTGCCGCGGGAACTCCAGTTGAAACTGTTATGGGTTCAATTTTTGGTGTCGTGATTGCAGGCTCATTCATTGAAATGGGAGTTTCACGCATATTACCATGGGTGAAAAAACTCATTACTCCACTTGTGACTGGTATTGTTGTACTTCTCATTGGCTTAACGTTGATTAAAGAAGGTTTAATCTCAATGGGTGGTGGTTACCAAGCGATGGGGAATAACACTTTTGCCAATACAGACAATCTCATTATGTCTTGTACTGTTTTGGCATTAATCATTCTCTTAAACCGCTTAAATGTTACATGGGTTAAGAGTAGTGCGATATTAATTGCACTGATCGTAGGTTATGCGCTAGCAGGCTTCATGGGCCATTTAGATTTTTCTGGCTTAGAAAATGCACCTTTGGTTCAAATCCCTACACCAATGCACTTTGGCTTAGACTTCTCTTGGAGTTTATTTATACCAATGGCATTTATTTATCTGGTTACTTCATTAGAGGCGATTGGTGATATCACCGCGACCTCTAAGTTGTCTAATCAGCCTGTTGATGGTCCGAAATGGATGGAGCGCATTAAAGGTGGTGTACTCGTCAACGGTGCAAACTCCTTACTCGCAGGCTTATTTAATACTTTCCCGAGTTCTGTTTTTGCTCAAAACAACGGAGTAATCCAATTAACTGGTGTCGCTAGTCGCCACGTGGGTATATGGATCGCTGCTCTATTAGTTATTTTGGGTTTACTACCAGCAGTGGCTGCCATCATCCAAGCTGTTCCTCAAGCTGTACTGGGGGGCGCTGTCATGGTGATGTTTGGGGCTGTTGCAGCATCAGGGATTAATATCCTTTCTGGTATTCAGCTTGACCGCCGTGCATTGCTTATTATTGCAATTTCACTTGCTCTTGGTTTAGGTGTTGCTCAAGTTCCACAGATTCTTGAACATATGCCTGAACTCATTCGTAATATATTTAGCTCTGGTGTAGCAACTGGCGGCATTGCAGCCTTGATCTTGAACTTCGTTCTACCTGAAGCAAAGAAATAATTTAGATTGAATCAAAGACTGCCCAGCATTGTCTGGGCTCTTTTATTCTGTGGAGAAATATATGGTTCCTCAAAGTGAAGTTGTTATTCGTCAACATAACTTTCTGAAAGGTCGAATATTATTAGTCAATGCACCAACTGATGACTTAAGCACTCAGCTCGATAAAAATATTCAGGCTTCAGTATGGACATGGAATTATAACGACTTTCTATTTTTCCAAAATCAAAATATTCCTGTTCATTTTGGGACGGATATCCCTGAAGCAGAATATGATCAAGTTATTGTTTTTGTGCCTAAAGCCAAAGAGCTTTTGAATTACTTACTACACAGTGTGGTATTAAAACTCGGTCTTGGTGGATCAATTTTTCTTGTGGGTGAAAAAAAAGGTGGCGTTGAACGAGCAGCAAAACAACTCGCTCCATTTGGCAAATGTGTCAAACTAGACAGCGCTCGTCATTGTCAAATGTGGCAATTAATTATCGATCAGACTCCTACGCCTCGAGCTTTAGAAAATTGGGCTCAACAATATACAATTCAAACACCGAATGGCGAATTACAGATTTATGCTTTACCTGGTGTATTTAGTCAAAATAAACTTGATATTGGTACAGCTGTATTTCTCCCCTACCTCAATCGAGTGAGTTCAGGTAAAATCGCTGACTTCGGTTGTGGTGCTGGCATTATCAGTGCATATTTAGCCAAATTGAATCCCAAAAATCGTATTTTTGCGCTTGATGTGGATGCTTTTGCGCTCGCCTCCACCCGCCTAACATTTGAAAAAAATAATTTGTCACCAGAACAGCTCGAAATCAAAGCTGTGACTGGCATTGAAGATGCGCCACTATTTTTACATGCCATCGTCAGTAACCCTCCTTTCCACCAGGGTATATACACTGATTACAATGCGAGTGAGAATCTTTGTAAGACATCACGTCGCCATCTAAAATCTGGTGGTGAACTTTGGATCGTGGCAAATCGTTTTTTAAACTACCCAACTCTCATTGAGCAAAATTTTGGTCAATGTGAAACTTTGACTGATCAACAAGGCTTTAAAGTACTGTTTGCAAGTACTCAAAAGAAATCATAAGGAACTTTCGATGAGCGAAACCGGTCAACTTAAGCGAAAGCTTGGAGCACGCCATCTTAATATGATCGCCATTGGTGGTTCTATCGGTACAGGACTATTCCTAGCTTCGGGTGCAACAATTGCCAATGCGGGCCCTGGTGGTGCATTACTTGCCTATTGTTTAATTGGCGTAATGATTTACTTCCTCATGACCAGCTTAGGCGAACTCGCAACACACAATCCAACATCAGGTGCTTTCTTCACCTATGGCACCAAATATGTCGAAGGTGGGTTTGGATTCGCACTAGGCTGGAACTATTGGTACAACTGGGCGATAACCGTCGCATTTGAACTTGTTGCAGTTCAATTCATCATGAAATTTTGGTTTCCTGATATCCCAGGTTTCTATTGGAGTGCCATTTTCCTTGCTATCGTTTTTGGTATTAACGCCTTAACAGTCAAAGGTTTTGGTGAGTCTGAGTTCTTTTTCTCACTCATTAAAGTTCTTGCCATCATTGCATTTATCATCATTGGTATTTTCATGATTGCCAAAATCATGATGACACCCAATGTTGCAACTTTCGCAAATTGGTCAAAGGGTGAAGCGCCATTTGTAGGTGGTTTGTCAGCATTAATTGGTGTCGCGATGATCGCAGGATTCTCATTTCAAGGTACTGAAATGGTTGGTGTTGCCGCTGGTGAGTCGAAAGATCCGAAGAAAACCATTCCTATTGCGATTAAACAGATCTTCTGGCGGATTCTCTTATTCTATATCGTTTGTATTTTTATTATCGGTACATTGATTGCGTATGATGATCCTCGTCTAATGCAAGCTGCTTCAGATGAGAATATTGCATTATCACCTTTTACTTTACTCTATGAACAAGCAGGCTTTGCTTTCGCTGCAAGTGTCATGAATGCAGTCATTCTTACGGCTATCCTTTCTGCCGGAAATTCAGGAATGTACTCTTCCACACGAATGCTGTTTGATATGGCAAAAAATGGAAGTGCACCCAAAGTTTTCTCCAAACTTGATGGCCGCGGTGTACCAATGAATGCACTTTATGCTACGACAGCAATCGCAGCACTATGCTTCTTGACGACATTTATTGGTGAAGAGGAAGTATTTAATTGGCTTCTGAATATGTCTGGTATGTGTGGCTTTATCGTATGGCTCGGTATCGCAATCTCTCATTACCGATTCAGGAAAGGCTATTTGGCTCAAGGATATAAGTTAGAAGATTTAGCATATCGTGCAAAATTTTTCCCTTTTGCACCGTGGTTCGCTTTTATTTTGTGTGCAATCGTGGTGTTAGGTCAAAATTATCAAGCCGTACTTGATGGGGAGTGGATCGCAGTAGTCTCCACATATATTGGGATCTTCTTATTCTTAGCAATATGGCTAGTGTATAAGTTCAAGTACAAAACCAAGTTGATTCAATATCAAGATATGGATGTAAAACCAATTCAAGTCGATCAAGACTAATAAAATAAAAAAACAGCTCAAATTGAGCTGTTTTTTTATTGTTAGATTATGATCTTATTGTATTTTTAAGGTTAAATTCACTCGACGATTCAATGCTCGACCCTCTTCTGTCGTGTTATCCGCAATTGGCTGATTTGGGCCATAGCCTTGTGTCGAAATCTGTTTAGGATCAACATTATATTGCATCACCAATTCATTACGCACAGCATTTGCTCGCTCAAGAGATACTTTTTGATTCGCTGATACTGACCCTCGATTATCTGTATGTCCATCCACTTGAAGTATAAAACTTTTATTCTGCGCCAAAACTTTTGAAGCTGCTGTTAAATAAGGTTGATACCGAACATCAATTTGACGGGAATTGTGATTAAAGTAGAGCGGTAAACCTTGTTTTAATTCATTTAATATCTTTTGATCCAAGTCTTGTACACCAGTAGTTGATTGCATCTTTGTCGTTGTGCAAGCCGTCAAAGTTAAAGCAATGCATAAGCTTGCTATTAAACTATATTTCATCTTTATTCTCATTGTGTTGTTCATTATATTTTGTGAAATATATCACATTATTTAAAAAAGAGTTAAAAAAAACAGCTCCGAAGAGCTGTTCTTAATAATCAATTAAAGATTATTGTGCTGCTTGAGGTTGAGCAACTACTGTACGGCTACCAGAAATCGTAGCGAATACACGACGGTTCATCGCACGACCTTCTTTAGTTGCGTTATCAGCAATTGGTTGATCCCAAGCGAAACCTTGAGTCGCTAAACGAGAAGCGTCAATGTTGTATTCGCTTACAAGAGCAGATTTCACAGAGTTAGCACGAGCTAAAGATAAACGTTCGTTCAACGCACGTGGACCAGTATTATCAGTGTGACCTTCAATACGAGCAGTTGCATTTGGATATTCGTTTAATTTTTCAGCTACTTTAGCAATTTCAGGCTTGTACTGATCTTTGATGTTAGACTTGTTCGTATCGAAGAATACGCGAAGTTCCATGTTAAGATCTTCAGTCAACTCTTGTGGAGCTGGTTGAACTGGAGCTGGAGCTGGTTGAACTGGAGCAACTTCTACTACTTCAGCAGCAGGCTTCAAGTGACCGCCTAAAACTACGTTAAGACCAGCAAGTGCTGTGTAGTTCCAGAAATCTTCGTCGATGTTATAAGTTGCACGAGCTTCTGTACGAAGAGATAGAGCATCATTTAAGCGCCAGAAAGCACCTACACCTGCATTACCTAAAGTACCTTCGTCATCTTTAAGATTTACACCATCGTATTCATATTTGTAGTGACCAGCACCCAAAAGAACGTATGGCTTAATTTTGCTGTCATAGTTCTTAGTGATTAAATCAGAAGTAACATAGAAGTTACCATTGATTTGAGTTTGCTTGTACTCGCCAACATCATTACCAGTAATTGTGCCTTCGATATCACCTTTTACTTGGTTATATTCAGCTTCAAAACCCAACCATGGAGTAAGTTCAATACCTAACGCAGCACCAACGAATAAATCGTCTTGTAATTCGATAATGCTGTCAGATAAGTGATCAGCAGCACCGTTGTTGTGTTGAGTGTCTTGGAATGTGTAACCCACTAATAGTGGAGTAACAGTTACACCAGCATTAGCAGCAGCGAATGGAGCAGCAACAAGCATAGCAAGTGCGATACGACTCAATTTCATGGATATCCTCCAGAGATAACAATTGTTTTTCAAGCTCAGCCTAAAATAATTATGGCTTCCTGAGATAGGCTTTTTTATACCCCAGTATTTTTTTTAAGCTACTCATGTTGAATCATACAAACACTTAAAGTGAATTCCAAGTGTTTGATTACTTTAATCAAGTAAATTATTGACAAAATTACTTACAATTTCCGTTGTAATTCGGTAATTTTTTACTCAATTTATCCGCATGAATAACTTATCTTTTCATTTTTGGTATATTAACAGCATTCAAAGGTGATAGTAATCATTTTTTAGCACTTCAGCTTATAATATAACTTCACCAAGATTATCTATAAATTCAAATAATTAACAAATACTAGAAGCTTTAAAATGTATTCCTATTGTAAATCTCTTGCTTTTACCCTTTTAGAACTCATTTTCACGATCGTCATTATTAGTATTCTTGTGATGATAGCACTCCCTCATTATCATGAATTTCGTGAAAATCAAGAAAGGGCGCAAATTCTTAGCACGGTACGGCAAGCCATCAGCCAAGCTAAAGCCAATGCTGTAAGTTACCGAAGCCCTGTGATGATCTGTGCTTCTCAAGATTTAAAATCGTGTAAGAACAGTCAATGGCATAAAGGGTTTATCATCTTTCTAGATCAGAATCACAATCAACAATTCGATCCTCACGAAAAGCTTATTCAAGCAACTTCGACAGATTACCAATATGGTGATTTCAGTTGGAAAGGTGGTGTTACCAGCAAGAATACGATCACCTTCCAACCAGACTCTGGTTTACCACGTGGATCAATGGGACATTTTAAATACTGTGCACATTCAAATAAATCAAATCTAATCGTTAGACTTTCAATGATGGGACAGACTCGTCTTGAAGAAACTAAGACATGTGAATGACAACTTATCAGTCACATTTTACACACTATAGCCAATATTAATTGGCCTGATATTACATATACTCAAGCTGTAAAACAAAGCTAAATAAATTGGAGAGAATAATGACTGATATCGTCATCCTTAATGGTGCACGTACGGCAATGGGCGGCTTTCAGGGAAGTTTATCAAGTGTGACTGCACCAGAACTGGGTGCAGTGACCATTAAAGAGGCTATCTCACGCTCGGGTTTGCAGCCAGCAGACATTGAAGAAGTCATTATGGGTTGCGTTTTGCCTGCAGGTTTAAAACAAGGCCCTGCTCGCCAAGCCATGCGCAAAGCTGGACTACCTGACTCGACAGGTGCAGTGACAATCAATAAATTATGTGGGTCAGGCATGAAAGCTGTGATGCAAGCAGCTGATATGATTAAAGCTGGTTCAGCAAATTTTGTGGTTGCAGGCGGTATGGAGTCTATGACCAACGCTCCTTACGTCTTACCTAAAGCACGTGGTGGTTACCGCATGGGTCACGGTGAAATCAAAGATCATATGTTCTTCGATGGTTTAGAAGATGCTGAAACTGGTCGTTTGATGGGCTCATTTGCTCAAGATATGGCCAACACTAAAGGCTATACCCGTGAGCAAATGGATGACTTTGCAATACGTTCATTAAAGCGTGCTCAAACTGCGATTACTGAAGGCTACTTCAACGATGAAATCGTCCCTGTTACTGTGTCAACTCGTAAAGGAGATGTCGTTGTAGATAAAGATGAGCAACCTTTTAACGCAAACATCGATAAAATACCAACACTTCGCCCAGCTTTTGCTAAAGATGGTACGATCACTGCTGCCAATGCCAGCTCGATCTCTGATGGTGCTTCAGCCTTGGTTATCAGTTCATCTGAACAAGCACATACAAAGGGTTTAAATCCTTTAGCCAAAATTGTGGCATATGCCTCTAATTCACAACATCCCTCTGAGTTTACGATTGCACCAGTCGGTGCAATCCAAAAGGTTCTCGATAAAACAGGTTGGAATGTCGCAGAAGTCGACCTTTGGGAAATCAACGAAGCTTTTGCAATGGTCACAATGTGTCCTATTGATGAGTTCAAACTCGACCCTGAAAAAGTAAATATCAACGGCGGAGCATGTGCTTTAGGACATCCAGTAGGATCTACAGGTTCACGGATTATTTTAACGTTAATCCATGCACTTAAACGCACAGGTGGTCAACGTGGTATTGCTGCGCTTTGTATCGGTGGTGGCGAAGCAACTGCAGTGGCGATTGAGTTAATCTAAAGCGTCTAAAGCCCCTATTTTTCAAAGAGGGGCTTGAGGGAGATTTAAATGATCAATCCTCCCCTAAACCCTTCTTGACTAAAGGAGGGTAAATAAAAAAGCCTCTACTTAGCTAGAGGCTTTTTTATAATCTCAATTCAAAGCATAGCTTTGAATTATTAGACTTAAAGAATTTCTTTACGTAGTTGCTCTGGAGATTTCATTGACAATAAGCCTGGTGCAACGTCAAATGCAGTTTTCGCGCCATATTGACCCATTTGATTCATGCGGTAGCATGCACGTGCATAAGCCACAAGTACACTTGCAGTAAACTCAGGATTGCTATCTAATTTCAACGAAAACTCCATTACTTGAGTCTGCTCTGCACTACTATTACCACTGCGAATGACAAATCCACCGTGGGGCATACGATTATGCTCGTTACGAAGCGTTTCTTCATCAATGAAGTTCACAGTCGTGTTGTACTCTGCAAAATAGTCTGGCATGGTCACAATCGCCTGCTTTACAGCTTCAGCGTCAGCACCATTTTCAAGCACAACATAACATTCACGAGTATGTTTTTCTTTAGTGGTTAATATAGGACGTGAACCACTACGAACTTTATCAATCGCATCTTGTGATGGAATAGTATATTGAACACCTGCTTTAACACCCGCCACACGGCGAATCGCATCTGAGTGACCTTGACTCAAACCCTTACCCCAGAAAGTATAGGTTTCACCATCTGGTAATAATGCCTCACCAAATAAACGATTAATTGAGAACATGCCTGGATCCCATCCAATCGAAATCATTGCCGTTTTTTTGTTAGCAAGTGCAGGCTCATTCACTGCTTCAAAAAACTCAGGAATACGTGCATGCGTATCAAAACTATCTACTGTGTTGAATTTACTTGCCAATTCTGGTGTTTGTTTTGGAAGATCATCTTTAGATCCACCACATAAGATCAACACATCAATTTTGTCTTGAAGGTCATTTAAGTCATCCATATGAAAAACTTTCGTGTCACTAAAGCAAGGAGACACTGATTCAGGTACACGGCGTGTAAAAATTCCCACAAGCTCTAAATCTGGGTTCTTTTGAATTGACGTTTCAACGCCACGACCGAGGTTGCCATAACCGACAATACCAATACGAATCAAATTTTGCATAACAACTGCTTCACTATTTAAATGATGGTAAGATCACTAGACTGAGTACTAAACATATACAGCAAAACAGTCTGATTGAATGGAGAAAAACCCGCACCAAAAATGATCAAATGAATACTAACATACTACAATAAACTGCACTTTTTTGGAGCAAATTTATCATTTAAATCAGTGTTAATCGATCAATTGAATCATATAAAAAACCGCTGCACTAAAGGCTTTGTCGCTATATATTTCTGAATGAATTAAAAAATTCTGCTCTAAATAGACTTAGGATTAAACTTTGACCTTCTATGTGTCATTTTGAATAGCGCTTAGGCTGAACTATGAATACCTAAATCCTGTTTCCATAAAATAAAAAAGCTGAACCCAAGTTCAGCTTTTTTTATCACTTAATAAAATTAAGCACCCGTTTGATAATTTGGTTTTGGTACAGCAGTCGACGCTTGGTAAGGTTGAGTAAAGTCGTTTAAACCTGCCGCTGCTTCTGCAATGTCTTTACCTTCTTTAATCACGAAAGTATCGAAACCAGCACGCTTCATGTAGTTCAACACGTCTTTGAATACATCACCTGTTGCACGAAGTTCGCCTTGGAAGCCTTGGCGACGTAACAATGCGGCAAATGAATACCCACGACCATCATTAAAACCTGCAAACTCAATAAAAATTGCATCAAGCTGATCAAGTGGGAATTCATTGTTTTCAGGTGAGGCATCTACGGTTAGGTAAAGTGCTTTTTTACCTGAAACATTGGCAAGCTGGTCTAACTGCTCCACCGTTAAAACCACATCACCTTGTGGCAATACGCAATCTTCACCAATCAGTTGATAAGTATTGTCTGCAATCGTGCCATCCTTAGAGAGCACTTGTAGTGCGGTATTAAGCATATGCACGCTCCTTAAATGGTTGAATGCCGACACGGCGATAAGTATCAATGAACTCTTCACCTTCTTGACGTAAATCAAGATAAGTGTTCAAAATTTCTTCCACCACATCTGGTACTTTTTCAGCAGCAAATGATGGTCCTAAGATGTCACCGATTGAGGCATCATGGTCTGCATTACCACCCAATGTAATTTGGTAGAATTCTGCGCCTTTCTTATCGACACCTAAAATACCAATATTACCCACATGGTGATGACCACAGGCATTCATACAACCTGAGATGTTCAAGTCTAATTTACCTAAGTTGTAAATCGTATCTAGATCATCAAAACGGCGTGAAATCGCTTCAGAAATCGGAATAGATTTCGCATTTGCCAACGAACAGAAATCACCACCTGGACAGCAGATAATGTCGGTTAAAAAACCAATGTGCGCGCGAGCCAAGTTATTCTTTTCAAGAATCGTCCAAAGCTCAAATAAATCTTTTTGCGGTACATCGACAAGGGCAATGTTTTGCTCATGCGTGGTACGCAATTCACCAAAAGTGTACTTATCTGCAAGATCAGCAATCAAGTTCATTTCTTCAGTGGTCACGTCACCTGGTGCGACGCCTGCACGTTTCAATGAAATTGTTACGATGCGGTAACCTTTCACTTTGTGTGCATTGGTATTGATGTTAAACCACTGTTTGAATTTCGGATGTGCAGCAAACAGTTCTGAGAAATCTTCATCTGCATAATCTTGGTACACAAATGGTGTAAAGTTCTGGTCCATTTTCGCCAGAGTATCTGCATCAACTTTTAAAGTTTTAATTGTATGTGCAAATTCAGCTTCAACTTTTTCAGCAAAAACTTCAGGTGTTAAAGCTTTTACCAAGATTTTGATACGAGCTTTATATTTGTTATCACGACGACCGTGTAAGTTATACACACGAAGTACTGCTTCTAAGTAAGCAATAAGGTCTTCACGTGGTAACCACTCTTTGATCACAGCACCAATGATCGGTGTACGACCTAAACCACCGCCAACCATGATTTTGTAGCCCATTTCTCCCGCTTCATTGCGAACGATATACACTCCGATATCATGAAATGCCGTTGCAGCACGGTCGATTTCAGCAAGTGCAGAAACTGCGATCTTGAACTTACGTGGCAAGAATGCAAATTCTGGATGGAAAGTTGACCACTGACGAATCAACTCACATGTCGGTCTTGGATCTTCAATTTCACCAGCAACGACACCTGCATATTGGTCTGTTGTTGTATTACGAATACAGTTACCAGATGTTTGAATCGCATGCATTTGAACTGATGCCAACTCTTGCAACATGTCTGGCACATTTTCTAATGCTGGCCAGTTAAATTGAAAGTTTTGACGAGTAGAAACGTGTGCATAACCACGGTCATACGCTTTAGCGAGTTCAGCAATTTTACGAAGCTGTTTAGAGTTCATCAAACCATAAGGTACAGCGACGCGAAGCATCGGCGCATAACGCTGAACATATAATCCATTTTGTAAACGTAATGGACGATATTCATCTTCAGTAAGCTTTCCAGCTAAATAACGTTCCGTTTGATCACGGAATTGTGCAACACGTTCATTGATCAGTTGCTGATCGAAATCAGTATATAAATACATGGCGTACAGCTAGTAGTTTAATTTTAACGAAGCACAGCATAGCTTTTATTCATCTATCAATAAAATGCGTTTTTTACATATTTAATAGCGGTTTTATTGATATGTAATCACTCGAATCACTGATATATAGACAAGCTCTGGATTTCAGCACTTATTCCACATAAAGATTTTATTTAGCCATTCTTAGCACATAAATTCATATAGATAGTAAATTTGTTCTTTATTAAAAATTATACGATCGTGATGTATGTATTTTCCCAGTACCCTTCTTTAAATTGACCCTCAATCAATTGCACATAACGACCATGCACATGATCAATGGCAATACAATCATCAACGTCCAAAACCCGATCTGTATGCTGTTTTTGCCAATCTTTTCCAAAGAATGATTTTCCACGCTCTTTAGCCGATGCAGTATTTAAAGCGGGTACTAATACATAACGATGTAGCTCTCCGAACTCATTAACGTGGTACCCACCCAAATTAATCAACCAGAGTTTCATTTCGTTTTCATTAGGAGCTGCATCTGTAAAATGGATTTGGAATTGCTGCTCATTATATTCCACTCCATTTACCTTCGCCCAAGCATCAATATGTAAGCCTTTCTGCTCACCAAACCAAGCATTTTTGAGTTGAGGATAGACTTCTTCTAGTGAATCCCCAACAGCCAAAACCACATCATGCACTTCAGTATTGGCACGTGCATGACGACCACCGAGCATTACAAGAAATAGGCTTGGCATGGTTGATTTCCTTTGGCTTTGACAAGACCATTAATCATACCTGAATTTGGATTTGCCACTACTGAAAAGAATGGATTGGCTGTGTTACTGATTTTTATACAGGGTTTAAAGATTAACCTGACCAATTCAACGATAATGGATACGTGGTGGCGACATGGATGTCCCCCGTTGAGCAGTATTACAAGAATGTAATATCTGCTCAACAGAAAGCCTTCGGTTACTTTGGGCTTTTCCAAAGTAACGTAAAAGTAAGTCCATGAAATAGCTCTTCAAATCTGAATCTCAAATAGATTCACACTCCAAACTGCCTTACTTTTTTCGGTAAAAGTAACAAAATCATTTTGTATTTCTGATGTTACTTGCCTGTATCACAGAAATACAGACGACATCCATGTCACCGATCCAAAAATCAAATTTTAGGAAAATAGTTTAGCTTTTCTAGAGCGCATAAAAAAATCGCATCCAATGGCTTAAATGCGATTTTCTAAATAGCACCTCTCCCCTTACGAAGCAGTGCTTCTCATTCCAAAGGGAGAGGCTTAAAGGGTGAATTACATCTCTACCATTTCCACGCCATCAATGCGTGCAACTGTCATTAAGTCTTTATCACCACGACCTGAAACCGTCGCAATAATAATTTGATCTTTAGACATCGTTGGAGCCAACTTAGTCACATATGCCATCGCATGCGAACTTTCAAGTGCAGGAATAATACCTTCAATCTTAGTTAAGTCACGGAAGCCTTGTAATGCTTCATTGTCATTAATTGGAACATACTCAACACGCTTCATATCTTTTAAGAAGCTATGCTCTGGGCCTACACCAGGATAATCCAAACCTGCTGAAATTGAGTGTGTTTCAATAATCTGACCTTGCGCATCTGACATCAGATAAGTACGGTTACCATGCAGCACACCAACATGACCAGCATTTAATGGAGCAGAGTGTTTGCCAGTTTCAATACCGTAACCAGCAGCTTCAACACCGTACATTTTCACCTCTTGATCATTCAGGAATGGATAGAACAAGCCCATCGCATTTGAACCACCGCCGACACAAGCAACCAATGCATCCGGTAGACGACCTGCTTGCTCTTGAATTTGACGGCGTGCTTCACGACCAATGATCGATTGGAAATCACGTACCAATTGAGGATATGGATGTGGACCTGCAACTGTACCAATCACGTAATAGGTAGAATCGACATTTGTTACCCAATCACGCATGGCTTCATTCATGGCATCTTTTAATGTTTTAGAACCACTTTCGACAGGAACAACAGTCGCGCCCAATAAACGCATACGATATACATTCATCGCTTGGCGTTTCACATCATCTGCACCCATGTATACAACACATTCAAGCCCTAAACGCGCTGCGATGGTCGCTGTTGCCACACCATGTTGACCTGCACCAGTCTCAGCAATAATACGTTTTTTGCCTGATAACTTCGCCAGTAAAGCCTGACCAATCGTGTTATTTACTTTATGGGAGCCAGTATGGTTCAAGTCTTCTCGTTTTAAATAGATTTGTGCACCACCCAACTCCTTTGACCATCGCTCAGCATAATAAAGCGGACTTGGACGACCTACATAAAAAGCGAGGTCACGGTCGAATTCTGCCAAAAACTGTTCGTCATTTTTCATTCGGAAATACAGTTGCTCTAGATCTTCTAGTGCAGCCATTAGAGTTTCTGACACAAAACGTCCGCCATGGATACCGAAATGCCCTTTTGCATCAGGGTATTGGGTATAGTCAATCACTTGATCTTGTTGATTAACGGTTTGCTGATCCACGATGGACTCCTTGCATAAAGCGTTCTACGAGTTGTTGGTCTTTTATACCTTTTGCGGACTCTACACCGCCGCTCACATCCACAGCATATGCTTGTGTTGTAAGAATTGCTTGCTCGATATTGTCAGGGTTTAGTCCTCCTGCCAAGATCAATGGAATATTTAATTTTGGAAATGTTGTCCAATCAAAGCTGTGGCCTGTTCCGCCCTTTAAATCTGGATGCCATGCATCCAACAACACAGCACTCGCACCAAACTTTTGATATTTATTGATTTCTTCAACGATATCTAGTTCTGGTTTTACTTGAATTGCTTTATACCAGCGGCGACCCACTGCTTGAGCAATTTGTTTGCACTGTTCTGGACTTTCATCGCCATGAAACTGCAAAATATCTAAAGGGACTTTTTTAAGTATGTTTTGGATCTCTTCGGCTGAACTATTAACAAATAATCCAACTGATTGCACATAAGCAGGAATCGCTTGAACCAACAGTGATGCTTGCTCAACATCTACGTGTCTTGGACTTGGTGGAAAAAACACAAATCCTATGGCATCCGCACCAGCTTGCACAACAGCTTGGACATCTTCTAATCGGGTAATTCCGCATATTTTTGCACGAGTTCGCATCTATTCTAGCTCTAATCCACCCTCATCATAGCCGATCTATCATTTTTGGGCGCTTCATTGTAAAGCAATTTTTTCATCTTGCGTAAAGTTCACTCAGAATATTCGGTGTGAAGATTGTTTAAATGAGAAGCGCTCTTTATACTGCGCTCAAATTGCAACAAGTCAAAGCAATCGCTTTAGGGAAGTTGGTGAAAATCCAACACTGCCCCCGCAACGGTAAAAAATGAAAAGCATTTCTCAATAGATTTCTGATTTTTAGAGATCTACACCACTGCATGTCATATGTGGGAAGGTGGAAATGTAAGTAATCCAGTTACTACATTTGAGTCCGGATACCTGCTTGTTGTGTTCTTTCACTCAATCATTCACGGGGAAGTGAATGTATGGAGCACGTTATGTCTATTCAATGTCAACCAACAGCTTTGGTTGGTGCAATCGCTATTGCGATGGGTTTTTCAACGTCTGTAACAGCAACGACTGAAGCTCAAACTTCTGCAAAATCTTCTTTAAGTACGATTGTGGTTACAGCTTCTCGTAGTGAACAAAATATTGAAAATGTGCCTGCGCGGATTTCAATTATTGAGCCTAAAGTTTTAGATCAATCCCCTATTGTATCTTTACCTCACTTATTAATTAATGATGCATCAATCAATATGGTTCAGACTGGCGGATATGGACAGCAAGCTTCTATTTTTTTACGTGGAACTGAGTCTGACCATACTTTAGTCATGCGTGATGGTGTTCGTTTAAATACACCCTCTCAGGGTTCAGCATCAATTCAATTTATTGACACAACAGACCTGAAGCAAATTGAAGTTCTTAAAGGACCGGCATCTGTACTTTATGGTACTGATGCTATTGGTGGTGTCATACAACTTGTATCTAAAACACCGGTAAAAACAGGTGCATTTGTTACAGGCGAAATTGGTGAAAACAAAACTTATAAATCAATTGTAGGTGCCGACTTTGCTGAAAATGGTTTGTATGCACAAATTCGCGGTCAACGTTTAGAATCTGATGGCACTGAAGTATTAAGCAACAGTAATCAAAAATATGCATATGATCAAAAAGGATACAGCGCAAAATTTGGTGTCGACAAAGAAGCTTTTTCTGCATCTTTAGATTACACCCAAAATGAAGGAAATGGTGCTTACAACTTAAACGGCAATTTAGTTTCCCAAGATTTTCAAAATGAAATTGTGAACTTAAAGGGTAAGGTTAAAATCACATCAGATCTTGAATTAAATGCCCGTTTATCACAGTTTAAAGATGATTTAGACCAAATGGACAAGCCTGACTTTGTTCACAATACCTCTAAAGAAGCTGAAGTTTATGGAAAATGGCAATTCACACCTTCTCAAAATATTCTAATGGGGGTAACTCATAAAAATATTGAAGCAGATATTTTATCTAAAAGTGATTGGGATCCTATGTACGATGTTGAATATAGTCGTAAAAACAACAGCACAGGCTATTTTGCTCAACATCAATACCAAGCAAATAATATCGATGCGCAATTTGGCATTCGCTTAGAAGATGATGAACGTTTCGGCTCACATACCGTTGGTCAAGGGGCTGTAAGATATCACTTTAGCCCATCTATAAGTATCTATACCAATATTGGTAGCTCATTTAGAGCACCAAGTATGAATGATTTATATGCAAAAAATTGGGGTGGCAACCCAAACCTAAAACCTGAAGAAGGCTTTTCATATGAAGTTGGTTTAGATCATAAAGTTACAGAAAACTCCTTAATTTCTTTATCTGTATATCGTAATGAAGTAGACAATCTGATTACTTCAAAAAATAGCACCCTCATAAATGTAAATAAGTCTAAATTTACAGGTGGTGAAGTTTCTTATAAATGGAATACAGATGATTTATTCTTAAATGCTTCATACGCTTATGTGCAAGCAAAAAATGTAGAAACAGATGAAGATTTGCAAAAGCGCCCTCGTAAAAAAGCAACACTATCAGCAGGCTTACAAAATGAGGTTTACGGAATTAGCACTTCTATAGTTGGTAGCTCTAAGTCTAAAAGTTACAGCACTCAATACAATAATCCTGGTTATGCAACCATCGATGTAAATGCTTACTGGAATATAAACCCCAATATTAAACTATTCACTAATATTGAAAACATTGGTGATGTTCAATATGAAACTGAATACTCTAGTGGGAATGGTATTTATTACATCAATGGTGGTCGCCAAGCTTCCGTTGGTGTTACGTTCAAGTACTAATTTCATCAACCTATAGCTAAATACTTTTTGAGGATAATGTCACAGCTGTAGCATTATCCTTTTTAAATTGCGATATCTGAATATTAAGGAAATAACATGGGTCACCGTTTAAGTAAAATTTATACCCGCACGGGAGATACGGGCACTACCGGACTAGGCGATGGTTCACGTGTACCTAAAGATGATTTACGTATCGATGCGTTAGGTGATGTCGATGAACTCAATGCGACCATTGGTGTATTACGTTCGCACATTGCTTTAAGTAGCATTGAAGACAAAGCTCAATGGGATAAATCACTCAGTCTGATTCAACATTGGTTATTTGATTTAGGCGGCGAAGTCTGCATTCCTGGATTTAACTTGGTTCAACCAGTATGTATTGAATTTTTAGAAAATGATATTGATCGTATGAACGAAGCATTACCCATGCTAAAAGACTTTATTTTGCCAGCCGGTACATTAGTCTGCAGTTTTGCTCATCAAGCACGTGCTGTCTGCCGTAGAGCTGAACGTAGCGTGATGTCTGTTCATCAACGTGATCAAAATATCCAAGCCACATCATTGCAACTTTTGAACCGCTTATCTGATTGGTTATTCGTCGCATCTCGTACCTTACAACGTGCTGAAGGTGGCTCAGAAGTGCTTTGGCAAAAGAATATCAATGAGACGATTGAGGCCTGACCTTAAAAGTGTAAAAAGGTCTGCATGTTGATTGCCCCATCCACTTAAAATGCTTTTTTAATCAAAATTTTGATTAAAAATCGTCATATTTCATTCATGATTTAGCACTAAAATCACCCTGAAATTTCAGGGTATTTTATGAAAATAATTGGTCATCGTGGTGCGCGTGGGGAAGCACCTGAAAACACCCTCGGTGGATTTCAATATATTCAAGATATTGGTATCCGCGCTGTAGAATTTGACGTTCGTCAACTCAAAGATAATGCTCTGATCGTGATGCATGATGATGACTTTATTCGTACTACAGGCCAAGCTAAACATTTATACGAATGTGATGAGCAAGATTTAGCGCAGTATAATCATGCCGTAACGTGGTCTGAATGGAATAAAGTCGAAGCTACGCCTCTACTCGATCAAACCCTCAAAATTATTCATAATTTTAATCATATTGAAGTTGAGGTCAAAGCTGTTGAATCGATGAAGGCCGCAGAAAAGATTGTCGAAGCCTTAGATCAACAATTAATAGGCTTTGAAGATTCCGCCATTATCACCAGTTTCGATCCTAAAATTCATCAAGCCCTTCAACAGCAAAAATCAAGGTTTAAGCGTGGATTACTGGTTGAAACCGATATAAAGCATGCAGCCATTGATCAAGCTTTGAAATTTGAATGTTGTCAAATTGGTTGGATGAACGAACTTGCTACAAATGAGATCATTGCCTCCACACTTTCCGCAAATTTAAATATTAGTATTTGGACAGTCAATCATATAGATCGTGCTAAACAGCTTAAGGATTTAGGAGTTCAAGGCTTAATTACTGATTATCCCAAGTTAATGATGTCTCACCTATAATATTTTCAAATTCAAAAACTTATTTGATTATTTTTTCTAATTTATTTTTTGGAATTCGTCCAAAGTCGAATTTATACAATGATGTATTCTGTTACGGTTTAAACAATACAACTGTACAATAATGCTAGTGAACACATGTTCGCCCATGTTAGTATTAACGAGTCTAACCTCACAAATTTGTGAGTGGATTTAGTTTTAACCTATTAAAGGTTCTAGGAGTGCTGTTGGAGATGAATGCTCCCCTACCCAAAGCCCCAATCAACTGGATTGCAGTATTTGCATTGGTGTTTTTACCTATTGTCGCCGTTATTGCGATTCCACTTTATGCTTATCATCATGATTTCTCGCTTGCTGCGTGGATCAGTATGTTTGCGCTGTTGGGTCTGAGCAGTCTTGGCATTACCGCAGGTTATCACCGCTTATGGGCACATCGTGCTTATGAAGCGACTGTACCACTCAAAATCATTTTAATGATTATGGGAACCTTTGCTGTACAAAACAGCATTTTGTATTGGGCCTCAGGTCACCGTACCCATCATCGTCATGTTGATGATGTAGAAAAAGATCCCTACTCAATTAACAATGGCTTCTGGTACGCGCACATCGGTTGGATGCTACGCAACTATCCAGCAGCTGAAGCAAATTACAAAAACGCCCCTGATTTATTGGCTGACAAAATTGTCATGTTCCAAGATAAATATTACATCCCTCTCGTGATTGTCGTTCATGCCGCTATTCTTCTTCCTATTGGATGGGCAGTTGGTGATGTCTGGGGAGTATTATTGTTGGGTGGTTTAATGCGCTTAATTTTAAGCCATCATGTGACTTTCTTTATCAACTCGCTATGCCATATGTGGGGCAAACGTCCGTACACAGATGAAAATACTGCACGTGACAACTTTGTTCTTGCTATTGCGACTTGGGGTGAGGGTTATCATAACTACCATCATATCTTCCAATACGACTATCGCAATGGCGTAAAATGGTGGCAGTACGACCCAACTAAATGGTTGATCTGGACGTGTTCAAAACTAGGGCTCGCAAAAAACTTACGACGTATTCCAAGTTTTAATATTAAAAAAGCTGAGCTTGCAATGAAGTTTAAATATGCCCAACAAGATCTCGCTGTTTACGGCCATAACGTGAATGATGATATCGTGACAGTTAAAACAAAAATTGCTCAAGAATATGAAGCATTTACGCAAACTTTAAATGATTGGGCGAAGCTTAAAGAGCAAGAAATTAATGCCAAAAAAGCAGCTGTTGCTGAAAAAATTCACCTAATGGATAGTAAACTGAAAGTTGAATTCCAATTGGTTGAACAACGTTTATCTCATCATAGAGAGACATTGAACTTATTGGTTCGTAATTTAAAGAAATCACCAGTATCTGAATAACTCATTCAAGAGACTCTTCAGTTACTCCAAAGCTCCGTTGATCGGGGCTTTTTTTATTTTTTCGATACCATTTCCAATGTAGCAGTCACAGTTTTATGTATCGAATTTTGCTATAGTCAAAGTTGTTCATCACATTTTGAAAAATTATATGCAGTTCAATTCTCGCTATAACACACTACCCGCTCGACTGTATCATCATCAACAACCTCTTCCGCTAAAAGGGGCTAAACCTGGTCATTTTAATGAAGCACTTGCAGATGAGTTACTGTGGACTCAAGAAGATAAGATGAACTGGGTAGAAATCTGTAGCGGGCAAAAAACTTTTGCTGAGTTTGAACCTTTGGCGATGGTATACGCGGGTCACCAATTTGGACAATGGGCTGGACAGCTTGGTGACGGTCGCGGTTTACTCATTGCTCAAATCCTGGATCAAAATAACAACACGGTCGATTTACATCTTAAAGGTGCTGGCTCTACCCCCTATTCTCGGAGAGGCGATGGTCGTGCAGTGTTACGTTCCGTTATTCGTGAATATTTGGCTGGACACGCCCTCAATGCCCTAGGTGTTCAATCCAGTAATGCGATTGGTTTTGTATCATCAGATCAAGGTGTACAACGAGAAAAACTTGAACGTGGCGCGATGATGTTGCGTACGTGTGATACACATATTCGCTTAGGTCACTTTGAGTGGATTAATCAATTTCAGCCAGATCTACTGCAAGAATTTACACAAAAGTGCATTGAATGGCACTACCCTGAATGTTTGGAGACAGAACAACCTGTTCTTTCTTTTGCAACTCAAGTCATTCAACGTACTGCGATCATGATCGCCAAGTGGCAACTGATTGGTTTTGCGCACGGGGTCATGAATACTGACAACCTGAATATTACCGGCTCAACTTTAGATTTCGGACCTTATGGTTTTATGGAGCTTTTCCGTCCTAATTGGATCAACAATCATTCTGATTACCAAGGACGCTATACGTATCAGAACCAACCGAGTATCGGGCACTGGAATTTATGGACTTGGTTAAATAGTCTCATTCATCTTTGTCCAGAAAATTATGATCGAGAGCAATGGAAACAAGACTTGTCTTACTGTTTAGAACACTATGAACCAACGTTCCTGGAACACTATAAACTTGGTTTAAGTCAAAAAATGGGATTACCAAGTTTTCATAAAGATAGCTTTGATTGTGGTATGGCTTTTCTACATATTTTACAAACAGAACAACTTGATTACACCCAAAGTTTTATTCGTTTACAGAATAAAGCGTATGAACAAATCAAAGATGATTGCCTTGATCGTATCGCATTTGAGCGGTTTCTTCACCAATATCTCTCAATACGAGAAAATCAAGACACTGACGATCTCGATCAAGCGATGTTAACAGCCAATCCACACTACGTTCTACGAAACCATATGGCACAGAAAGCAATTGAACTTGCTGAACGTGATGATTTCTCTGAAGTTGATCGCTTGTTCAAACTTCTTCAAACACCATACACCAAACAAGAACGTCTTGAACAACCAGAAGACTTAGGCCCTTTAGCTAGTGATGTCCCTGAAATTCAAGTCAGTTGTTCATCATAAGTTATTCACAAACCTCTCTCATTCTGTGGATAATTTAATCATTATCCACAATAACCATTCGTTTTGACTATGCATTTACATCAATTGGCAGCATCACAAGCTTTAAAATTTCCTGAAGTCACTGTCAGTCAACCGTTTGGTGAGGGATGTGATGTTTATAAAATTATGGATAAAGTCTTTTTGCTCGCATTTCATTTAAAAGGCAAAGCTGCGATTAATTTAAAAGTCGAACCAGATCATGGACATATGTTAAAAGATATTTATCCTTATATTCGATCTGGATGGCACATGAATAAACGACACTGGGTTTCCATCTATGATGAATCTGAATTGGATGAAGAGCTTATCAAAGATTTGATCTCCAATTCCTATAATCTTGTGGTATCGAAGCTTAAAAAAGCCGAACAAAAGCATATCGCTTTACTCAGAGTCATTTGAATAAAGTTAAAAATTGCTTTTCTATAACAATAATTACGCTAAATTAATAAATAGTAGTAATACGAAAAACTCATTCTATATTTGGGTTATATCATTACAACTCTATGAGTACGATATTCATTATGGATATAGAACAACTTTTTGGATTATCAACTCAGATGATCTTAGAGCTAAAACAAGAAATTATTAATAGTGACATTATCGATTGTGGGCCGCGTTTGGACTTAGTTGAACAATGTATTTACATCTCATTTGAGCATGGGCTTGGAGTAAGTGGTTTATTATCTTCAAATCTACCAACACAAGCTATGATTTTACTTAGATCACAATTTGAAGCTGTAGTCAGAGCATATTGGTTATTATTTCTTGCAAGTAATCATCAAATATCAAAATTGCAATTTAGTTACACATTTGAAGAGCAATTTGAATCCGACACATGTCCAATGATTTCTGAAATGCTTGATAAGCTTGGTGCTGCAAACTTACCTGCTCAGCCAATAATTTTGGTGGCTATTCACCCTTTGTGATTTCAAAAAATATCATTTGAAGCAACTTAACTCCATAGTACATACTGTAAAACAGTCATTTACTAGAGATGTTATGGGATATGAAGATGAGATGCTGATCACCTTGACACGCCAATCAAATAACTTAATAACCGTAGCTGCACAGATAATCTTAAAGCACACAGTTCCTGATAAACAAAAATATATTAGTGTTTTGATCGAAAAATATAGATATTGTTTTTATATGGTTGATGATGTTGATCCTATAGTAAAAGCTAGAGTCGAAGCTTACTTTAAATAAAAATACGATAGCCACCTTTAATAAGCTTATATCCTAACAAAGTTACATGAAAGTTGCATATGAAATGGCCAATTGTAGAGACCCTAACCAAAACCAACGCACCAAAAAAAAGCGAACTTCTAGATTCGCTTTTTTTTATCACAAAGAATCAATCTTCAGGATATTCGAAACGATATCCCACCCCATAAACAGCTTGAACCCATTCATGGCGATTACCTGTTTCCGCGGCATCCGAGATTTTACGGCGCAAGTTTTTGATATGGCTATCAATCACACGATCTGCCACTTCAAAACTGTCTGGGTTGATATGATCCAATAATTGCGCACGAGAGTACACCTGACCTACGTGTTCTAAAAATAATTCAAGAAGTCGAAATTCTGTAGGTGTCAAATTTAAAGATTTGTTTTGATACCAAATTCGTTGTTGACCTTTGTCCATACGGAATAAATTATTTTCTTCAGGTTCTGCTTTACGATCTAAACGTCGCAACACTGCTTGAACACGAGCAACTAACTCTTTAGGGCTAAATGGTTTACAAACATAATCATCCGCCCCCATATTCAAACCAAGTACACGATCAATCTCTTCCGTTCGTGCTGTCACCATGATAATAGGCAAATCAGACTGCTCACGGACTTTACGGGTGATCGTGAGACCATCCATACGAGGTACCATCAAATCTAAAACCATTAGACTTGGTTTACGTTGTAAAAAGCTATCATAAGCCTCTTGACCATCGTGAAACATACTGACTTCAAAGCCAGCTGCTTCAAGATAATCTCGCACCAATTGAGCAAGTTCTACTTCATCTTCAACCAGCATCACATGTTTCATATGTCACCCTTCTTCAATTTAAAACGATTTCTTTGGAAATGTGAGGATGCAGCGCAATCCACCCAATGGTGAGTGGTCAAACTTCAAGGAGCCCTTCATGCCTTGTGCAATTTTGCACGATAATGCTAGACCTAATCCAGTTCCGCCAGTACTACGTGTTCTAGAATCATCCGCTCGATAGAAACGCTCACCTAAATGAGCCAATTGCTCATCAGTAAGACCTAATGGGCTATCGTCAACAATCACCGACCAAGTCTTATCGTTTTCGATCGTATGCACATGAATTCTTCCACCGGCTTCCGTATAGCGAATAGTATTACCGAGTAAGTTGACCATAATTTGTTTAAAACGATCTACATCTAATTGTAATTTCGTTCCATGCCCCTCTGCGCTAATCGTGAGATCGGCTTGTTCAAATTTAGGTTTGAAATTTTCAATCTCATTTAACACGACACTCCAAGGGTCAATTTCATTGAAATCAAAATTGAGTTGTTGTGCTTCAGCTTGTGCTAACGCAGCCAAATCTTGTGTTAATTTTTTCAGACTCGAAACTTGTGCCAACATTGAAGCAAAATGTTCAGGCGTTGGTTTACGTATTCCATCTTGCATTGCTTCAATTTGTGCTTGCAAAACAGCCAGCGGCGTTTTTAACTCATGCGAAGTGTCTGCAACCCACTGCTTTCTAGAGTTTTCATGCTGATCTAGAATCACAGCTAACTGATTAATTTCAGTCGAAAGATCGCCAAGCTCATCGTTACGATTTACTTTCACCTGATGCTGAAAATTTCCTTTGGTTAATTCTCGTGTTGCATTTAATAAGCGTTGAATTGGCTTTCTAAAATAAGTTGCTAATAATAAGGCAGCAACCAAACTCGAAATAAATGTCAGAATATATATTAAAAATAAATAACGCTTTTGATTGCTAAAGAAATTAATACTTAAAGCATCATCTTGATCTAAAACAGGTCTTAGCCCGAGATACCCCACAATATTGCCATCAACTGTGATCGGTCGATACGACACCATATTCTCTGATGGTTCCCCCAAGATAAACTGTTGTTTTGCATCATATAAGGAAAGTCTAGAACTTAAACCCAAGTGATCAGACATAGATATAAATAGTTTCTTGCCCTGCTGGTATTCAGAAGTTCTCAAACTAGAAAGCTTATTTTCATGTGATTTATCAGAACTGTTCGTCGTTCTTGTCTGATTCTGATTTGAACTTAATGGGAAACGCAATCCTTCAAATGGCTGAAATGCAGAAGGTAAATTTTCTTCTAAGACTTTCAGCTCTTCAGGGCTAATAGTTTGCGTTCTTTGTGACTCAATTTCGCTAATTAATGTATGCTCTTTGAAATAACGCTGTTGCAATGCAATATCATATTGGCGACGTAACCACCAACGTGATAGTCGATCATAATCATCGGGTGCAGCTTCACCTTCAATTTGTAAAATCTGAGCTTGAACGGCATTTCCCCAATCCTGATAAACAGAGAATACGCCCGCTAAATTATCGATCAGATGATCAAGCTTTTGCATTTCTACATCAGCTACATATTTGGTGAAGTTTTTTTGCATCGTCCAATGCAGCACACTTAAGCTAACCGTCGTAATGAGCAATGTCGTTAACAGTACTGTAAAAAATAAGCGTAGTGCGATTGGTACGCGACGTATATTCAAATTTAACTCACATTATTTCTTCGTTTTTCAGTATTGTATCTAACACTGATTCAAAAAACTCTCCATTGTTTCTTCATCTTTATTATTTAATCTTTACCTATACCGAATCCAAACAACTTTGGGGATAAACATAATGAAAGCGATGAACAAAATTGTATTGGTGACCACTGGTTTAATCAGTATGGGCGCACTTACTGCATGTCAAACAACAACTCAAGCACCTCAAGAAGTTAAAAAGGGTCACTTTGATAAAAAACATCATCATAAAGAACGTTTAACACCTGAACAACGCGAGCAATTCAAACAAGCGCGTGCTGACCGTAAAGCGATGATGCAGCAAATTCGTCAAGCATGCGACGGCAAAGTTGTAGGTCAAACTGTTCAACTCAAAACTGATAAACAAAATATTGATGGTACTTGTCATATCCGTTTCATAGCGGATCGTGCTGATATGAAAAAAATGCATGAGCAAGCACGTGCCCAATTTAAAGCTGGAAAGCCAACTTCGGCCCAAGCTAACCGTTCACAAAAAGGTGAACCGCTCACAGATGCCAAACGTGCTGAGCTTGTTCAAAAATTTGATCAACGTTTGATGCAACAGCAAGTTAGTCAAAATGCAAAACTTCAAGCATGCAATGGACAAACTGACGGTAAAAAAGTTCAAATCAAAGTGGGTGAACAGACTATCAACGGTGTATGTAAAGTTTATTTCAAACCAAATCAACCACTCGTTAAACCAGACTTAAAAAAATCCGCATAATTCAATTCAACTCACTACTAAGTGATTGAATATTAAAAAGGCGCATGTTGCGCCTTTTTTTATGTCATAACTTATTACGTTTTTGACTATTCTGTTCACATATAATTCACGAAAAAACTTTATACTCTAAACACTTAGCCAAAATTAATATTTTTTCTTTGACTTTACAGTCACACAGAATATGGCTATAAAACTTGTACCAAGCAATAACTTATTGCACGATGTAATAGAACAAAATAGGTGTCGTAGATGACACGACATTTTTTATTAGGATTATAAATCTGGTTTAACCAGTATTGAGGAACCCGATATGCCACAATACAAAGCGCCCTTACGTGATATGCAATTCGTTTTGCATGAATTATTAAATGCTGAAGAACACTTTTCAAAACTCCCTGCATTCCAAGAAAACGTAAGCCGTGAGTTGGTTGATCAATATTTAGAAGCTGCTGCAGATTTCTGTGAAAACGAATTATCTCCACTCAACCAAGTAGGTGACCGCGAAGGTTGTACTTGGAATGATGGTGTAGTTACTACTCCAACAGGCTTCAAAGAAGCATATAAAAAATATGTAGAATTAGGATTCCCATCTTTAGCTGCTGAAGAACAATATGGTGGTCAAGGTTTACCAAACTCTTTAGGCATTATCATTTCTGAAATGATCGGCTCTTCGAACTGGGCATGGGGTATGTACCCAGGTCTATCTCATGGTGCAGTTCGTACAATTGAGCACCATGGTACGGAAGAGCAAAAAAATACTTACTTACCAAAACTAATTTCAGGTGAGTGGACAGGTACCATGTGTTTAACAGAATCTCATGCGGGTTCTGACCTTGGTATTATCCGCACAAAAGCTGAACCTAATGCAGATGGTAGTTTTGCGATTTCAGGTGAGAAAATCTTTATTTCCGCTGGTGAGCATGACATGGCGGACAACATTGTTCACATCGTTCTTGCGCGTTTACCAGGTGCTCCTAAAGGAACGAAAGGGATCTCATTATTCATCGTACCTAAGTTTAACTTAACTGCTGATGGTGAAGTTGGCGAGCGCAACGCTGTTCGTTGTGGTTCGATTGAACATAAAATGGGTATCCATGGTAACGCAACATGTGTGATCAATTTTGATCGTGCAACAGGTTACTTGATTGGCCCTGAAAACCGCGGTCTGAATGCAATGTTCACCTTCATGAACACTGCACGTATTGGTACAGCTGTACAAGGTTTGTCTGCTGCTGAATCATCTTTCCAAGGTGCTTTGGCATATGCGAAAGATCGTTTAGCAATGCGTTCACTTTCTGGTCCTAAAGCACCTGAAAAAGAAGCAGATCCAATTATTGTGCATCCAGCAGTTCGCAACTTAATCTTAACGCAAAAAGCATTTGCTGAAGGTGGTCGAGCTCTAGTGTACTACCTTGCTCACTATGCTGATATCGTTGAGAAAGGCGCGACTGAAGAAGAACGTAAATTTGCAGATAATATTCTGTCATTATTAACGCCAATTGCTAAAGCATTCTTAACTGAAGTTGGTTATGAAGCTGCAAACAAAGGCGTACAAGTATTTGGTGGTCACGGCTTCATTTCAGAGCATGGTATGGAGCAAATTGTTCGTGATACACGTATTGCTTGCTTATATGAAGGTACCACTGAAATTCAGGCACTTGATTTGTTAGGTCGTAAAGTACTGCAAACTCAAGGTGCGATGTTGAAAGATTTCACCAAAATCATTCACAAATTCGCTGAAGCAAACAAAGATAATGCAGACTTGAAAGAGTTTGTTGAACCTTTGGCTGCACTCAACAAAGAATGGGGCGATTTAACCATGCAGATCGGTATGCGCGCGATGCAAAACCCTGATGAAGTCGGTGCTGCTGCAGTAGATTACCTATACTTCTCTGGTTATGTAACGCTAGCATTCTTATGGGCTCGCATGGCTCAAGTTGCTCAACAACAACTTGCAGCAGGTTCAACTGAAGTTGACTTCTACAATGCGAAAATCACAACAGCTCGCTTCTACTTCAAGAAGATCCTTCCACGCGTTCGCTCACATGTTGACGTAATTGCAGGTGGATTAGAACCATTAATGACTTTGGATGCTGAACATTTTGCATTCTAATGATCCATATTAAATATGTGTAAAAGAAAAAGGACAGTCATAGATTTGGCCGTCCTTTTTCTTTATAAATAAATTCGAGATATTAACCTTTAGTCGTCTAACAAGTCCTAATATGCTTCGATAGACTGCTAAGAACTAAAGATATTTAAACAAAAAAAAGGTGAACGAAAATGCCAATCTATAATGCGCCTCTTACAGATATGAAGTTCATTTTGAATGATGTATTTCAAGCTGAACAATTTTGGCAATCAAATGAGAATTTAGCTCATATTGATGCTGCGACAGCTGAAGCTATTTTAGAAGAGATGGCTAAATTCGCTCAAAACGTAACCCTTCCCCTAAATCGCACAGGTGATGAAGAAGGCGCAACTTATAATAATGGATCTGTTACCACACCAGCGGGCTTTAAAGAAGCGTTCCAACAATATGCAGAAGGTGGTTGGATTGGCTTAGGTGCTGACGAAGAATGGGGCGGTCAAGGCATGCCAAAAATGCTGACTGTGCTTGCAGATGAAATGCTTTTTGCAACCAACCCATCATTTATGCTTTACCCACTTCTTTCTGTGGGTGCGGGTATGGCATTAAATAGCTATGCTTCTCAAGAACAAAAAGAAACCTATCTTCCTAAAATCTATTCAGGTGAATGGTCAGGTACGATGTGTCTCACAGAGCCTCACGCAGGTACTGATTTAGGCATTATTAAAACTAAGGCTGAACGTAATGAAGATGGTACTTACAACATCACAGGTACTAAAATTTTTATTACCGGTGGTGACCATGATTTAGCTGAAAATATTATTCACCTTGTATTAGCAAAAACGCCTGATGCTCCTGCTGGTTCACGCGGTATTTCTCTGTTCATTGTACCTAAATTCTTAGTGAATGAAGATGGTACCTTGGGTGATCGTAACCCTGTAGGCCCTGGTTCTATTGAACACAAAATGGGGATCAAAGCCTCTGCAACATGTGTGATGAACTTTGACGGTGCAAAAGGCTATTTAGTCGGTAAAGAAAACGAAGGTCTTGCTGCAATGTTCGTGATGATGAACTATGAACGTTTGTCCATGGGTATCCAAGGTTTAGGCGCTTCAGAATTTGCTTATCAAAATGCTGCTCAATACGCCACTGATCGTTTACAAGGTCGTAGTGCAACAGGTGTGAAATCTCCGAATAAACCTGCTGATAGTATTCTTGTACACGGTGATGTACGTCGTATGCTCTTAAATGCGCGTGCGAACAATGAAGCATCACGTGCATTTGCAGTATATGTAGGTCAACAACTGGATATTACAAAGTTCTCGACGGATCCAGAAGCAGTTGCAAAAGCAAATAATCGTGTTGCTTTGCTCACACCAATCGCAAAAGCATATTTAACAGACACTGCTTTCAATGCGACACTAGATGCCCAAATGGTCTTTGGTGGTCACGGCTATATTCGTGAATGGGGTATGGAACAATGTATCCGTGATCTTCGTATCTCACAAATTTATGAAGGCACGAACGGCGTTCAATCACAAGATTTGATTGGTCGTAAAACGATTAAATGTAATGGTCAATTCATCGCAGAATATATCGAAGAAATTCGTGACTTTGCAAATGCATTAGATGCGGACTTAAATTACATCAAAGATGCCACTCTTGATGCTGCAACTGAACTTGAATCGATTACACAAGTTGTTCTTGAACGTGCTGCTGAAAATCCTGATTATGCGAATGCTGCTGCGGTGGATTATTTACATGCGGTAGGCTTACTCAGCTTTACCTATATGTTTGCTAAAATTGCTAAAGCTGCGAGTGAAAAATCAGGTGAGTTCTATGAGAACAAATTATCTTTGGTGAACTACTACATCCAACGCGTTTTACCTGAATTAAATACACGTTTAGCTCGCATCAAAGCTAGCTCTGAAATCGTGATGGGATTTAGCGAAGATTACTTCACAAATCAATCATAAGTTTTATCTTAAAAAAGCCTGATTCTTCAGGCTTTTTTTATCTGAAATTTGCTTATTTTCAAATCACCTCATAATAGTCTTCCCTGCTTAGGCATAAGATGAGCATGAATTTTGCATCACTCCAATGAAACCATCAGGTTTTTTCAAAGGAGGAGATGTCATGAGTAAAAAAGATATTAGCGTAGCAAAATTCGAATCCTTATTAGATCGTTTTGGAAATCTAGCAGTTGAGAGCTTCCACTATATTGCGCTCTTTATTATTGGCTGCATGGTAATTTGGTCTGCAGGACATACCGTGATTGATATTCTTACGGTAAAACAATATGCAACGATTGATGACATTCTGTTGTTATTTATCTATTTAGAGCTAGGCGCGATGGTAGGTATTTATTTTAAGACCAATCATATGCCCGTCAGATTTCTGATCTATATCGCCATCACTGCCCTGACACGTCTGTTAATTTCAGATATTCAACATGACCATAAAGCTGATATTGATTTAGTCATTATTACAGGATCAATTTTAATCCTAGCATTCGCTATATTGGTCGTGCGTTTTGCTTCTTGGAATTTTCCATCAGTGATCCGAGATAAACACCAAGATAAACCTTTACCATTTGGAAAAACACCACGCCCTGAAGATGATGAGTTGGCTTAGATAGAGATGGTTTAGGCAAGTTTGAACAAGCATCTAACGATCATTTGGCATCTGGATATATCGACCATTTTGGTATATCCAATGCATTCCAACTTGTGGTGCAGGAAGACCATAACGACGCCAATCTGAAATCAGCATATACTGACTCATTTCAATAGTACCACCCTGCCCATTTACGAAACTTGACTGCTTGCTAGAATATGTCGTCGTGGTCGGTAAAGACTGTTGATAGATCACTGTAATCCCATTCTGCTGCGGATACGCTGGATAAGGAGGATATGGTCGCTGTAATTGAGGTCTATTCTGAGCAAAACGTGGTTGTTGCAATGGGACTGGCTTACTTAGACGATCTGCATTACCAGTATATATTGGAGTCTGTGTTGGTTTTACAGGTCGAACCTTAGAACCTTGGTAATTACCCCAACTATCTGCAAAAGTATGACTCGTTATTAAAAGAATCACTGAACCCAATAGAGTCTTAACCAATAATGTATTGTTCATCTCTATTACCTCATTCCAAATTTAAGATTACTTTTATTTTCAAAATTCATTCTAAAGCTTAAATATGGATCAATCATGTAGAAATCTTGAACATTATTTAAAATTTTAAATTTAATACTTTAGACCTTTTATTTATCTGCATGAGTCTGTTTGTAAATCTGCTAGACTAACCATTTTTAACTTTGCGAGATTATCCACCGTGCCTGAAATGAGTTTTGATCGCCTGCACCAATTTTTTTGTAAAGTTCCGAGTGTCCAAGAAAACTATATCGATTCTTATGGCACTGATGGTGAACATGCATGGTGGTTTAAATTTCAAATCAATATCGACCATGCCTTAGCTTGGCAAACGGTTCAAGAACTTGGTCATGTATTAAATTACATTTCTAAAAATGAACGCCTACCCACTCAGTTTTTACCAGTGTCTCCTCCACCCTATATGAATGGTGAGGCGAAACAATTCTTATCTTGGGTGATTCAGTGTAATCATCCTGATTTTACGCCAGATGTGGTTTGTGATTGGTTAGAAGCACGTTTACCTCAACCTGTTGAGGATGAGTCTAAGTGGAAAATTAAAACCGATATTAAAGAGCTCGATCAGATTGATGATAAGGAACTCGATAAATTAGTTCCACCGAATCCATAAATGAAAAAATCCCTCTTTCGAGGGATTTTTTTAGAAGGTTGAGAGACCACTCCATTCCATGAATCGATAAATGGCATATTTCATTATTGAATCTTCTGCATATTCTGAGTAATCAACACTCATTTGCTTACCCTCTAAATTCATCCAAGCAGTATCAAAATACTGTACTGCATCTTTAAAAACTTGCTGATTTGAAGAGCCAATAACACGTAAATCAGTTTCTAAATTATAATTTTTCAAATTACGAGCAGTAAAATTAGCCGACCCCAAAATCAGTTCAACCTGATTTGAACTACGCTTAATAATCATTTTTGAATGGCACTGCTCACCTTGTGTATTACACCAGCGTACGTCTATTCCAGCTTTATAGAGCTCTGTCGCGACAGGACGATTTGGAATACCATTTTTAGTACGTCCAAATGCATCTTTGTTCGGGTCTAGTAATACACGAACTTCAACACCGCGTTGGTGAGCTTTAATTAAGGCTTCAATAATTTCTCGCTCTGATAAATAGAACATTGCCAAATCTATTTTTGCATCAGCACCTTGAGCAGATTCAATCAGTTTCAGCAGTTCATCATATATTGCTTTTTCTGTCAGTACTTGCACTTGCGGCAACAGTTTATCTTCTGGCACATCTCCCACAATAACCATTGGAATATTTGCTTTAGAAAATAAAGCCACTGATTGTTCAGTTTTTAAAATATCGACAGCTGTATGCCCTTCGACCACAAGTGCTACATTGGAATGGCGTGAGCTTCCATCATGTGGGTTCATCGAAGTCACTAGTGTTTTCCATCCCTCGGATGTATCCACTACGATGGTTTTACGATGGTTCGCTTTAAAATTAAAAAGATTTAAATAACTTCGAATGGTAATTTTTTCTTCCCCGAAAGGATTATTTAACCAACCTTTCTCAGCATTATTACCTAAACTCTGACAACAAAAATACCAAATGCCCGACCACAGTGGATTCGATGCGCGTAATGGTGATAAATCTGTTTCTATGACATCAATTCCTGCTTGTCTGAGTTGTCGATAGTGCTCTGGGATTATTCCACCATAAACTGAATTTATAGGATCAGTGATTAATTTAATTTCAATATTCGGTGTTAGACGCTTTTTTTGAATGAGTGCTTGGGTCAGTTCTTGTGTTAAGGCGCGATGTTGATTTTGAGACTGACCAGTTTCAGGATTGAACAGAAACATATCTAACACAATTGTGGTTTGCGCTTGCTCAATAAGATTGAGAATTTCATCAAAAATCTGATGCTGCTGTCGCTGACCCGCCGTATCTATATAAGTTTGGTCTGCTAGGAATTTCACATTTGCATGCCGTAATTTACCGGAATAATTAAGCCCTTCTGGTAATGGTTTATAAATATGATATAGCGCTGAGGCTAAATAGCCGATGGTCAGCATACCGAGAATCAGACCAACATAACGTCGGTTTGACCAATTTAATTTTTGGTGAATTCGTTTAAATAGACGCATAACAAAAAACCTAGTCCGATACTTTCAGACTAGGTTTTAATTTACGTTTTTTCAAGCATTAAACTGTTTTTAACACGTTGAATTAAATTAGAACCCGTATTCAACGCCGACGGTAAAATTACGTCCAATTTGTGGAATATTCGATAAAAATGAATTGTGCGAATAAACCTGATCATCCAACAAGTTATTTGCTTTTAAATAAACCCGATAATCGTTGCGATTGTTTAACTGCCCAGCATAAGACACACCAACATTGACCATGTTATAACCTTGGGTTTCTTTTTCAAAGTCAGCAAATTTATCTTGCGTGAATACATGATAATACTCAGCTAAACCAGACCAACCATCAGCAAAATTGGTTTCCACCTTTGTACCAAGTCGTCCAGCAGGAACACGTGGAGCATTTTCCCCCTCTATCTTGCCTCTTACATAATCACCAAACACACTCACCTTGTAAGTATCATTAATTTGATAGCCTAGCTGAGCCTCAGTTCCATAAAAACGTGCCTTATCCTGCGTATATTTAAGTCCACGTAAATTGCCTTGTTGAGCTACAGTTGCACCATAAATATAGTCTTCAAACCAATTGTGATAAACATGAACATGATAATCGAGCTGATCACCTTCATAATGGAGACCCAACTCTAGATTATTTGATGTTTCCTTATCAATATCTGGATTACCTAGCTCATATGTGTTTGTTGCAAAATGAAGACCATCTGCATATAACTCTTGAGCTAGCGGTAAACGTTGTTGATGAGACCCCACTAGAGACAACTTATAATTTGGCGCGAACTCCCAATTAGCTGCAGCTGATCCTGAAACAGCAGTCCCTGAGTAGTTCTTTTGATTGGAATCGACATCAATTTTTTGATGGTCTACACGAGCGCCCAATTCGACATGCACAGGACCAAGCTGTTTATGTTCTAGTGCAAATAAACTGTACTTATTGGTTTTTGTATCCGCCATCAGAACATCATGACTATGACCATGATGTTCATGATCGTGATCACTATGATCATGGTCACCATGATCAACTTCATCATGGTCATGTCCCTCAGGCGCATTAAGTTTTATTTTTTGCTGAGATGCTTGTACACCTACAACACCCTCCCAACCTAACAACGGTATATGAACCAACTCTAAACGACCATCATAACCCTTACTTTTAAAGTTACTAATAACTTCATTTTCTTCTAGTTCATCATGCTCGTAATCTGTAAAACTTAAATGAGCTCGCAGCTTTTCAAATCCTTTTAATGGATCATTTAATTCAGTTCGCAAATCATAGCGTTCAGATTTTAAGTCAACCCATGGACCTGCAGCATTTTCGTGTTCATGGTCGTGCGCTGAATTAGGTGGTGGACAATGGAAATGATCTCCATGCAATTCACATCCATGATATTCATGACTATGACCAGGTAATCCATATTTATCTTGTCGATTACTATATGACAGCCCCACAAAACCTCGATCATGGATCCATGAGCCGCCGACATTAACTGTTTGACCTTCTGAGAAGGTATTTTCTACACGTTTAGCACTTTCACGATGAGGCTCTGTCTCACCCTCATGATGATGTTCAGTGAAGTAACCTTTGAAAGGGATATAATCACTGGCTTTATGCTTCGTGCCTTCAACACGAAGTGCAAAATTTTCACCTATAGCTGCTGTTACACCTGCACTCGCAAGTTTTTCATCACTCCCAGAGTTGTAGCGGACGCCCACTTGCCCCTCTAGACCATTAGCTGGCATTTGTGTCGGTATTTTTTGATCAGTCACGTTGACTAAACCACCCACAGTTCCAGCTGCGTACAGTAATGTTGAAGGTCCTCGGATAACTTCCACTTGCTTCGCCAAAATAGGATCAACCGTTACGGCATGGTCAGGAGAAAGTGTTGATACATCTGCAGTTTCAGAAGCATGCTGTAAAACTTTTACACGCGGTCCATCTTGGCCACGAATCACAGGACGACTTGCACCTGTTCCATACTGATTAGAATAAACACCCAACTCATCGGCTAACGCATCACCTATGGTTGTTGGTCTTTCAGATAATTTTTTTTGATCAATTACATGATCCGCTACAGCGAAGTCAGCAGCTGTTTGAACCAATGGATGTGCGGTAGAAGAAATTGTATCTAATTGAACATTTTTTTGTTTTTGATCAGCATGTGCTGCGGATGCTATCACTGCCAAGACGGAGGCAGTAATGATATTTTTATGAAAGTTCATACGACAAGCTCAAAATTCGAGAATTTAAAATTGTTGTTATAATATAACATTTCAACCAAACTTCAATCATATTTCATTCATTTACTCCAAATTAATTACCTTCATATAATTAAACCAATGGGTTACATATCAATGTTAATCTATAAAATTCGGATAGCATTTTTTTGATATATTTCAGCAATGCCCTTTACAATTTCACATGCTGTACTCGCACCAATTTTGCATAAAGCATCGAAAGGAGCACTTCCTATTTCTGCTCTAGCAATTGGTTGCATGGTCCCTGACTTATTTCGTCTTTTTACAGACGAACATATCCAAATCTCACATCAATGGAGCGCATTGCTATATCCCAATTTATTGGTGGGAATGGCATTCTGTCTATTATGGTATGCACTATTACGACCTACTTTTTTTAGATGGGTTGGTATTTACAATCCCTTAAAACTCTCGAACTTTAGATCTGTCTTTCAATTCTTGGTGCTGATCAATATTTCATTAATCTTGGGTATCAGCAGTCATATCCTTTGGGATGGTTTAACTCATGTTGATTACAGAACCTTTGCTTTTCATGACCTATTAGCTAAACAAATCAATCTTTTCGGACAACACTACCCCCTCCATCGAATTTTACAGGTCGGTACCTCTATTATTGTTTTGCCCTTTATTTTATGGTTTGCAAAACAGTATTTTTGTACTTACCGTCAATCATTCAGAGTAACCCGTTCTATCACTATTTTTGCTGTGGTATCCGTGCTAATTTCAATATTAGGTGGATTATTGGGATTTATTCATTTCCACTCTAATTACAATACAGCCATTTTAAATGATCTATATGGTTACATTGGCTTCTCAATTAATTATTTCTTTAGAGGCTTTCTATTGACGTTTGCGATTTGTACGCTTGTTTTTCAAATCTTAGATCAATTGGAATTATTCGAAGGATCGTCTTAATTTTAAATTTGCATTAAATAATAGTGCTTTCATAATCTTCTCCTTGTGACTGTAGTCTCAAAGAGGCATAATTCACCCTTTGTATAAAGGCGTTACGCTGTTTACGTATACGCTTTCATTAACCCATATAGTTGGATTTTTAACGCTATGATGCGAACTCATTACTGCGGTTCATTAACCGAAGCTCAAATTGATCAAACCGTTACACTTTGCGGATGGGTACACCGTCGCCGTGACCATGGTGGTGTAATTTTCCTTGATATGCGTGACCGTGATGGTCTAGTTCAAGTGGTTATTGATCCTGATACACCAGAAGCTTTCGAAACAGCTGATAAAGCTCGTTCTGAATTTGTATTAAAAATTACTGGTCGTGTTCGCCGTCGTTATGCTGGTACTGAAAATGCCAACATGGTGAGTGGTCAAATCGAAGTATTAGGTAAAGAAATTGAAGTTCTAGCAGCGTCTGAAACTCCACCATTTCCATTAAATGATGATAATACTAATATTTCAGAAGAAATTCGTTTGAAGTATCGTTTCTTGGACATTCGTCGTCCAGAAATGTTAGAGCGTTTACGTTTCCGCTCTAAATTAACAAACCTTATTCGTAACTATTTCGAAGAAAATGGATTTTTAGACGTTGAAACACCTATTTTGACACGTGCGACTCCTGAGGGTGCGCGTGACTATTTAGTTCCAAGCCGTGTATCAAATGGTAGTTTCTACGCTCTTCCGCAATCACCACAGTTATTTAAACAATTGTTAATGGTGGGTGGTATTGATCGTTATTACCAAATTGCTAAATGTTTCCGTGACGAAGACTTACGTGCTGACCGTCAGCCTGAATTCACACAAATCGACGTTGAAACATCGTTCATGAGTGACGATGACATTATGGATTTAATGGAACGTTTAACAGTTAAGATGTTTAAAGAACTTCTTAATGTTCAATTTGATAAGTTCCCACGTATGACCTATGCAGATGCAATGCGCGACTATGCGTCTGACAAGCCTGACTTACGTATTCCACTTAAACTCGTTGACGTTGCAGATTTAATGCAAGACGTAGAGTTCAAAGTATTCGCTGGCCCTGCTAAAGATCCTAAAGGTCGTATTGTTGCATTACGTGTTCCAGGTGCAGGCTCTCTTCCACGTAGCCAAATCGACGAGTACACTAAATTTGTTGGCATCTACGGTGCAAAAGGTTTGGCGTATATCAAAGTTAACGAACTTGAAAAAGGTATCGAAGGCTTACAATCTCCTATCGTGAAATTCATCGAGCCAATCGTGCTTGATCTATTAAAACGTGTGGGTGCTGAAAATGGCGATATCGTATTCTTCGGTGCAGATAAAGCGAAAGTTGTAAACGATGCAATGGGTGCTTTACGTATCAAAGTCGGTCATGACATGAAGATGGCAACTTGCGAGTGGGCACCACTTTGGGTTGTTGATTTCCCAATGTTTGAAGAAACTGATGATGGTAAATGGACCTCTGTTCACCACCCATTCACATTACCAAAATCTAGCGTTGAAGAAGTGAAGAATAACCCAGGTGCTGCATTGTCTGTTGCTTACGATATGGTACTTAACGGTACTGAAATCGGTGGTGGTTCGCTTCGTATTCATAACCTAGAAATGCAAAAAGCAATTTTTGAAGCTTTAGGTATTGGTGAAGAAGAAGCAGAAGAGAAATTCAGCTTCTTATTGAACGCTTTACGTTATGGTGCACCTCCACACGGTGGTTTAGCATTCGGTTTAGACCGTCTTGTGATGTTAATGACAGGTGGTTCTTCTATACGTGATGTGATTGCATTCCCGAAAACGAAAACTGCGGAATGTCCTTTAACACAAGCTCCTGCACCAGTTGAATCAACTCAACTTCGTGATCTTGGTATTCGCTTACGTGAAAAACCAAAAGCTGAATCACAAGAATAACGTTTTGTTGATCTAAATAAAAACCCTGCAACTGCAGGGTTTTTATTTCATTGAGATAAACGCTCAAAAATGGCATAATCTCAGAAAATATTTAAGAGTTCATTCATATGGCTATGCGTCCTGATGTTCGTCGTCATACAATCATTATTATTGTATTTTGCATCGTGCAATGGGCATTTATGCGTTATATCTTGAATGAACAATTATTTAACCTCACCACTTATCAGCGTATCGTGTTCTTTAGTACGAGTAGTTTTATTGCAGCTTTTGGTTCAATCGCCGCACTTATTTATATGGTGATTAAAGGAAATGCGGATAAATAAGCATTGAGCTTACTTCCCTCTTCATTCTTCTCTTGCTTAAATTAAGTCAGTATTCATCTGACAAGATTCACCTATTATCAATAAATTATTAATTTTTAAATATAAATTAAATACTTAAGGGTTTAAAATTTTTAATAAAAACTTATGTCGATCATATTGGTGCACTATAGGAATCACAGATTGATCTTTATTGACTATTTTGCCATCTAACAAAGATATCTCTTCTTGCGAAAATAACCCTAAAGTTATTATATTGGAATCATTGGGTTGGCAGAATTGAATATTGGGTATACGACCATCGAATATCAACTTATTATGCATGGCTTGATCATAAATTCGATTCGACATGATTTTATATGGAATATTACAAAACTCACTTATCATTAACTGAATATAAGCCAGCATTGACTCTCGATCACCATAGCTTACTCCTGAACATGAAATCTGCTGCATTCCCATTTGCTCTAAGACTTCTACACCGTATGCATCTTTAATCCAGTCAGCGTTATAAGCCTCATCCTTTAATTTAACCTTTTGTTTTTCCATCCCGACATACAATCCATGTACGATGCCATCAAGTGGTGGAGCTTGGAAAATTACATCCCGAATATCAGATAAAAGAATTTTTTGAGCATTTGGACGAAGTCGAATCGCTTTTTGATACTCAAAGAAACGAGCTACATGAGGATAACTCGCATAGTTCAAAGCGATTTCTTTCCAACCTTGCCTTGGAATTTTAGCTACAAATTGAAAAAACAGAGTGGCGCAACGTCGTGCCAACTTATGTTTGAGTAATCCAACATAATCATTACGATAGTGTAGCTTACCCATAGAACTAAATTGGTAATTAATAGTGTAGTGTTGAATATGCTTTAAGTGTTTTCTATATTCTTCTAATTGTTTACGATAAATGATTAAAACAAGTTCACCATCAAATCCAGTATGATCTAAAGAGTTTATGAACGCTAAAATTTGAGAAACACTGTAACCTGTAGCAGCAGCTAGAATAACCTTCTCATTACCCATCGATATTTTTCCTATTTAAACTTAATTGTTCGGTGCTGATATACATCCAACAGTTGCTGAATGAGTCTAAACCACTCCCGTACAACCTTTTGTTTAAACGTCAATTTCTGCTTGATATGCTGTACTTGAATATCAAAACGCTTACGACGATTCTGCTCTAAACTACTTTCAAAAATTTCTTTTTGTGTAGGCTTTAATATATCGCTTTGAATACACAACCCAGGACTTAATTGATATGGAGTATACTGAGTTGACTGATCAAATAATTCAAAAACTATATGATCAACAGCCACCATTTCATCAAGACTTCGAGCATATTGCAATAATTGTTCACAAGCCTTTCTAGATAAAATATAGCCAGCACAACCTAAGTGTATACCATTCAGCTGATACAACGCTCGTTTACCAGGTACTATAGCTTGCTTTTGATAAGCCATTTTTATTTTTTTTGAGAAAACTTCAAGTTTGATTATATGTGTATCTTTTGGTATCCAATTATAATTCTCTAAAAGTAGATGACTCTCTTGACCCAGGTAAACATCATCTTCAAATATAGTAATAAAATCAAATTGCTCATCAACTGCTTTTTTCCACAAAGTGAGGTGACTCAATAAGCAAGCTATTTCACCTTCTGTAAGCTGTGTCTTTTGAAAATTTAGATCTAATAAATTAATCGATTTCTGACTAGAATCAGGTGTAATCGCATTAAAAAACTCAAAATCAACATTTTGACGATTGAATTCAATGCTTATGTGTTCACGTCGGCTCTTAGCAGTCTCTAAGCTAATAACAAAATTTCTCATAATTCAGCTACTTAAACTCTACTTTTCTAGCAAACAAACATAGCCTCAACTTATGAATCAAACGAAGAAATTCTCGTTTGATTTTTTGATCAATGCTCAACATTTGTTTTGGTACTTTAAAATTGTTGCGGTAAGCATCTAGCGAACTAACGAGCGTAATTTCTTGCTTGAGAACTTTCTCTTGTATACAAATGGCAGGTTCCAACTGATAAACAATATAATCATTGTGTTTAAGCAAATCAGAGAATAGTATGTGATCCAATGGTTTCAACGTTGTTTGATGCTGAATATAGTTTAGAATATTCTTTATGGCTTTTTTCGAAAGTATATATCCCGCAGCCCCAAAGTGATCTGTTTTTAGCTCACTTATTACATGTTTTTCTTTACTTAATTTTGATTTTTTTAAAATTACTCTCTCGAAGAAAGTTTCAATCTTTAAAATATCTATATTTTGTTCTAACCAACTACTATCCTTTAAAAATAATGATGCATCTTCAGTTAAAAAAATGTCATCTTCAAAGATCGCAACATAATCCAAACCATCATTCAGCGCTTTCTTCCAAACAGTAATATGGCTCAATGCACACGCCAATTCACCTTCACTAATTTTAGTCAGGTCAAAAAAATCAAAATCGGATTTTATAATTTCGTAGGCTAAATCGGGAGTTAGAGCATCAAAAAACTCAAAATCAATTTTTTTTGCGTGAAATTCCTCAGTGATATGACTCCTTCGCTCATGAGCAGAAGGTAAACTTATAACAAAACTCTTCATATAAAATTGGGGATCTACTTTTTACTAAGCTTATAAAATAAAAAAAGTTAATACATTATGGTTGTTAATAAATTTCACATTCAACAGTTCTAGTATGAAAAAAACATATACATTATACTTTAATTTAGATTAATTAAAAAAATATCTATCCATAAAAGTTAGTTTTTCTAGTTTGTCTAATTACACATTAGAACATTTGCAATACATTTAAAAACTACATGAGAGTTTAGCATTTTTAATGCCAATCTAAATGAGTGCTATCTTTCAATAATGATGGAGCTTGATAATTAAATGCTTTACCCTCAACAGCCATTTGATATTTTTCTAAATATCCATACATCATTTTTTCAGCATTAAAATATTCTTTAACATGTTCGTGGCACTGTAAAGGATCATATTTCTGATTCAAAATAGCATCGACTAACTCATCGGTTTGAGGTGAAAGTTTTCCACAAAAATGAGGAACTAATTCTGGAATAGCCCCATAAGGCGTTGAAAAAACTGGACACCCGAAATACATACTTTCGATAATCGCTAAACCAAATGGTTCATGCCAACGCACTGGAAAAATCAAACCTTTTGAACCATTTAATAGTGCGAGTTTTTCTTGACCGCCCACCATACCATGAAAACGAATATTTGGAGAAAATGTTAAGCGTATGCCTCGTTTAAAATTAAAGCGGTCACCACCCAATACATCTAATTTTTGCTTCGCTTTTAAAGCAACATTGATCGCACCTTTGACATTCTTTAAACGCCAAGCCGCTTTACCTAAGAAATGATAATAATCACGCTTGGCTTTCCAATTCACATTACCATAATTTGACCAATCGAGGCCGTTATAAACAAAACTGTTCGACTGATGTCTCTCTGCATGATTTTTTGAAACAAAAATAGTATTTCTATCTAACAAATCACCCACTTGAGCATTACCATGTTCTGTCACAACATAAGGTATATCAATTTCAAGGTTTTTAGGTTGGAATTGAAAATGAACGATATCTGTATTTTCAGGAATTAATTGATTCCAAGATTTAAAAGGATCAATTTCAATAACTTCTGCAAAATCACAAGTTGAGCCCTTCGGGACGATAAATGTGACTTTATGACCGAACTCGACTAATTTTTTTGCTAAATCCCAAATAACTCGCTCCGTTCCACCGTAAGCAAAAACTGGAATCGTCGACATATTTGCGATTACAATATTCATTTATTCTTCTCTTGATTCATTTGCCAAAGCATCACATATTTATTAAAGGTGTATCCCATCGAAGCGATTGCCAAAAATAATCCATATGCTCCACCAATAAAATCACCTCGGATAATATATTCTCGAATAAATGAAAATATTGATCGAAATATTAAGGCAATTAAACTGACTTTTTTTCCATTTTTAAACTTATCTTTTGCCCAATCATGACTATATCGAACATTTTTGAGCAAGAAATGGTGTAAATCATCGTTGGTCAAATGAGCCAAATAACCTGGCAAACATTGTGCTGAAACCCCTTTTTGGTCTAAAGATTCATGCACTTCTAAATCTGAATACTTAAAATGCTCACGTGAATAAAGTCTTGCAAGCTTGTCGGTGTACCAGCCTCGTTTTTGAACTTCAACACCACAGAATAAATTCACTCGCGCCAAACTAAACACTCGATCATACTGTACTGGCTGCTTTAGAATTTCTGCAATCGAGTCACGTAAAGGTTGATCTAATCGCTCATCTGGATCCAGAACCAACACATAATCTTGAGTGGCATAACTTTGAGCCAATTGACGTTGCTTACCAAAACCTTTCCAATCAGTATTTACAAACCATTTTGCACCGTAACGATCAGCAATTTCTCGAGTATTGTCCGTGCTTCCTGAATCTAGAATGACGATTTCATCCACGAGATCAACCACACTATCTAAGCAATCTGCCAAATGTCTTGACTCATTTTTTAAAATAATCACCAATGATAAAGTGGATCTTTTTTCTGTCCCAAGCTCGATTGAAGTTAGATTCTGCAATGCTTGATGTTCAGCAACAAACTTTCCTTCGGCATTGTTATGATGTAGATCATACAAAATTGCATATTTATTAAAAGTATATTGCGCAAATATTAACGAGTATAAAAAACCATAGCGGCCTTTCAAAAAACGACCATCTACAATATATTGTTTTATAAATGCCCAGAATGCATGCAGTAAAATTGCAAATGATGAAGTTGATTTTCCACGATTAAAACGATCAACTGCCCACGCTTTCGCGTATTGGAGTCTTTTGCTGAGTAAAAATTCTGGTGTAGGTGCAGTATGATGCAACATGAATCCATTCAATGTTTCTGTTCTAGCTTGATTCAAAACAATAGATTCATGCACTAAATTATCGTTATATTGAAATGATTTAGGATATAAACGCCAATGCGCTTTTATTGACCAATAACGATTGTCAATCTCATGTCCAAAAACACAATCAACGCGTTTAATTCCATAAACGATATTTGCAGGTTGGTTTTGGATAACTTTTAAAATGCTTTGCTTTAATTCTTCAGTAATTTCTTCATCAGCATCCAACGCTAGAATCCAATCACCAGTCGCATAGCTTTGCGCCAATTGACGCTGTTTACCAAAACCAGGCCAATCTGTATTCACAAACCATTGACCGCCAGCAGCTTCGACCAGTTCACGTCCGTGATCAGTACTTCCAGAATCAAGCACAATGATTTCATCTACCCAACCACGCAATGCAGGTAAACTAACTGCTAAATTTTCAGCCTCATTTTTTACCATCATCACAACAGATAAACGGTATGCTCTTTCTTGTCTATTCAACATTTCCATGTTTAGCGCCAAGCATCCTTAATCCATTGACTTGGCAACACATAGCGGTACCATTTACCACCGCCACCATTCACAGCATCAGGTGGATTAATCTCACCATGGAAAATAATAATTTTAGCACCTTCAGGTTTTACTGGTGGCTTAAAAAACGCCATTGGGATTTTTTGTAAACAGTGATATTTATAACTTTTACACCAGCTATCTGGCCAATAGGTTTGCTTCGCATGTTTATCTACATACCATGACAAATAGGCTTGTTCATTACGGAATTTTTTTCGGATCTCATCAAAGTTCTCACGAAAATATGGTAATAATCCAGGGAAAGCGCCCAATTTAAAACGATATACTGAGCTATTACCTGTGATTCGCCATGGTCGTTTCCAGTCGTGAATAATTAAAAAATCACCTGGATAAGTGAAAAAATCATCCATGTTATCAACGATAACAACATCCAAATCTAAAAATAGCGCGTTACCCTTTAAGCCATATAAGTCAGGCTCAAAAGTTGAAAGTTTGTTCCAACCACGCTCAGGCGCGCCTTCAGGCAATGCTAAGGGTGGAATAGGAAAGCATTTAACATTTGAATCAATTCCTTCTGTACGGTCAGTGAGACAAACCATCTGGAAATCAACAGTCGTGTGTCGTTTCACCATATTGTAAAGACGATTCACATACTCAGAACCATATTTGGTTCCCCACTTCATACACAAAACAATGTTCTGTTCTTGTGCAATCTCTTCTTCTAATAAGACATTGTTTTCATGTATTGACATGCCGTTTTATTCCACCTAATCAATAGCTGCATCATACCACAGAGTTAAAATATTCTTGAACGATAAGAATTCAAACTCGTCAAAATTGAAATCAAATCTTCATTAAATTGTCACGTCTTAGAAACCCTATTTTGTCAAATTAAATTTAATCTGGCTTGAACTAAAATAATGAAAATTACTATTGTCGGCACTGGGTACGTCGGTCTCTCAAATGCGATGATTTTAGCGCAACATCATGAAGTCACCGCCTTAGACATTGATCAAAATAAAGTAAATTTATTGAACAAGAAAATCTCACCTATACAAGACACAGAAATCTCTGATTTTCTAAGTAATAAACCATTAAACTTTAAAGCAACAACTAATGCTGTGGATGCATATTTTCAGGCAGACTATATTCTTATTGCGACACCAACTGATTATGACCCTACAACCAATTATTTTGACACTTCAAGTGTTGAATCTGTGATCACTGAGATTTTAAGTATTAATCCATTAGCGACGATCATTATCAAGTCGACAGTTCCTGTAGGTTACACCCAACAACTAAAAAGTAAATTTGAAACACAGAATATTATATTTTCACCTGAGTTTCTCAGAGAAGGAAAAGCATTGCTGGATAACTTATATCCTTCAAGAATTATAATGGGTGAAAATTCTGAACGAGCACATCAATTTGCAAACATGCTCATAGAGGGTGCTTATAAAAAAGATTGTCCAGTCTTGTTCACTGACTCCACCGAGGCAGAAGCAATCAAACTTTTTGCAAACACCTATTTAGCTATGCGCGTTGCATTCTTCAATGAACTAGATACTTACGCTCAAATATACCGATTGGACACTCGCCAAATGATCGAGGGTGTTTGTTTAGATCCTCGAATTGGTAAATTTTATAACAATCCATCATTCGGTTACGGCGGATATTGTCTTCCTAAAGATACTAAACAATTACTCGCCAACTACGACCAAGTTCCAAGCAATTTAATTCAAGCCATTGTAGATGCGAATATTACTCGCAAAGATTTTATTGCACAGTCTATTTTGGAGAGATGCCCTAGCGTTGTTGGGATATATCGTTTGGTCATGAAAAGTGGTTCAGACAATTTTCGATCGTCAGCAATACAAGGTGTTATGCGTCGTCTCAAAGCACAAGGAATCAAGATCATTATTTACGAACCCACACTTTCAGAGAAAAAATTTCAAAACTCAAAAATCATCAAAACACTGGAAGAATTTAAAAAAAGAGCAGATTTAATTATTAGTAATCGTCATTGCGATAAACTAAATGATGTTGCAGATAAAGTGTATACCAGAGATATTTTTGGTAAAGATGATTAAAAAAGGACTCAATTGAGTCCTTTTTTCAAAGCATTAATTACTTCACATATGTTAACCAGTGAGCATATTTAGGGTCTTTACCTTGTACGGCATCGAAGTATGCTTTTTGGATTTGTGTTGTGATTGGACCACGAACACCTTCACCGATTTGACGATCATCATATTCACGGATTGGCGTTACTTCTGCCGCTGTACCTGTAAAAAATGCCTCATCAGCGATATAGAATTCATCACGTGTGATACGGCGCTCTACAACGTCATATCCAAGGTCTTTCGCAATCGTAATAATGGTTTGACGAGTAATACCATCAAGAGCACCACCAGCGATATCAGGGGTATGAATCACGCCATCACGCACTAAGAATACGTTTTCACCTGAACCTTGACACACATAACCTTGTGGATCAAGTAACATTGCTTCGTCATAACCTGAGTGCGCAACTTCTTGGTGTGCCAAAATAGACAGCGTATAGTTTCCTGATGCTTTCGCCTTACACATCGTCACGTTAGGGTGATGGTGTGTAAAAGAAGAAGTTTTTACACGAATACCCTTCGCCATTGCTTCTTCACCAAGGTAAGCGCCCCAGCTCCACGCAGCAACCACTGCATGAATTGTATTATCCGTCGCTGCAATACCTAGCTTTTCCGAACCAATAAAGATAATTGGACGTAAATAGCAAGAAGCTAATTTATTTTCACGCACCACATCAATTTGAGCTTGTTCTAATGCCGCCTGATCAAACGGAACTTTCATTTGATAAATTTTGGCAGAGTTTAAAAGACGTTTAGTGTGTTCTTTTAAACGGAAAATTGCCGTTCCATTCGGAGTTTCGTAGGCACGGACACCCTCAAATACACCCATACTGTAGTGTAAAGTGTGTGTTAAGACGTGAGTTTTTGCTTCACGCCAATCAACTAATTGTCCATCTTGCCAAATAAAACCATCACGATCAGCCAAATTCATGACCTAAACTCCAAATTTTTATACACAGTCATTTCTATCCAACTACTGATGCAGTTGGATCTATTAATCTTTGCCATAGCTTGCAAACGACCTTACGGGTATCGAGCCAATTCGCAGCACTCACTTGCATGGATTGATTTGCAAGGGCTAAACGATGACTCTCGGCACGTTCACGGAGATAAGCTTGAATCAATGCTGTCGCATCGGCGCTGGATAAGCAGCCAGTTTTTGCGGCATCCTCAAGGATTCGTACATTGTCGGAGTAATGGGCGAGATCAGGATTCGTCCCACTCCATGCTAATACTGCATACTGTGCCATAAATTCGATATCAACGATACCACCTGCATCCTGTTTTAAATGAAAAATTCCATCTTTTTTTTGCTCATTTGATGAGCCTAAATGGTCTTTCATTTTTTGACGCATTTTTAGCACTTCTGCTCTCACCGTTTCTTCATTTCGAGGCAAAGTTAAAATACGACAGCGTAATTCCTCAAACTTTTCTCTTAAGCTTTGCTCACCCGCTATACTACGCGCACGAACAATGGCTTGATGCTCCCAAAGCCATGCATTTTTAAGTTGGTATTGCTCAAAAGCCTTAAGGCTTGTGACGAGAAGCCCAGCTTCTCCTGAAGGACGCAATCGTGTATCAATCTCATACACACGACCATCTAAAGTTTGGGTTGTCATCAGCGACATGAGCTTTTGCCCAACACGCATCGCAAATTCAAAACCACTAATTGGTTTCAAGCCATCTGTATCTGCCTGCTCATCCATATAGTGGATAAAGACTAAATCAAGGTCTGAACCATACCCAAGTTCAATACCGCCTAATTTCCCATACCCAATGACACTGAATGCCATATGATTTTTTGAACAACGTTGACCATCTGCATCTACTGGGTAACCATGTTTTTTTGCTGTAATTTGATATGCTAAATTCAAAGTTGCTTGAACTGAAACCTCAGCAATATCGGTGAGCGCATCAGACACACGCATCAGTGGACTTTCAGCCAATACATCACTTGCTGCTACAGTCAAAACATTCGATTTTTTAAATAAGCGCAATACGCGCATTTGATCTTCCACTTGATCAATTTCAATACGCAGCAGCTGCTGTCTGAGTGAATCCTCCAAATCTTGGCGTTTAGGTAACTCAAAATCCATCGATAAAAACTCATCGAGTAAAACTGGATAATGAGTTAACTCTTCACAAATCCATGGGCTTACAGTCGCCATTTTAACGAGTCGCTGTAATGCTCCTTTACTTTCAATTAACATCACCAAATAGACTGTTCGCCGCATCACAGATTCAACCAGTGGCATCAGCCTTACCAAAGCGACTTGTGGATTATCCGATTCAAGAACAGCTTGAATCAGATGAGGCCAAAACTCTTTTAAACGATTAACTGCTTTAGCGGGTAATTTTTTTATGGCATGTCCATACCAAAATTCACGAACCAAATTTTTAGCAGACTCATCTAAAACTTCATTCAATTGCTGCTCTATTTGGCTAAAGCTTTCAACCAATGGATCTACTTCTTTTTCTTTAATCAAATGCTCAAACTGATAAGTTACTATAGCGCGCTTCTCATTGAGAACATCTAAGAATGCATCCCAACTCTCAAAACCAAGTGTCTCTACGATGCGATTTCTTTGGTCAACCTCAGTAGGCAGTGATTGTGTTTGTTGGTCATTTAAGGCTTGAATAGCATGTTCCACACGACGCAAGAATAAATAAGCATTTTCAAGCTCATCTACCACTTCAGGTTCAAGTAGTCCAACAACCCCCAAATGATGTAGACTCACTAAACATTGACGGTCTTGTAGCTCAAGTTTTGAACCACCATAAATCAACTGGAAAACTTGAACGATAAACTCGACTTCACGAATACCACCTGCACCAAGTTTAATATCATCTTCAATATTTCTACGTTGAACTTCACGCTCAATCATCGCTTTCATTTCACGCATCGCTGCAAAAGCGGTGTAATCCACATAACGGCGGAATACAAAAGGTCGAGTCATTTCCAGAAGCTCACCCCCTTCCTTTCCTCCTGTAACAATACGCGCCTTTATCCATGCATAACGCTCCCACTCACGTCCATGTTGACTGAGATACTTTTCGAGTGCCGCATGACTGATTGCAAGTGCTGAACCATCACCCCATGGTCGTAATCGCATATCCACTCGGAATACAAATCCATCTGCGGTGATATGTTCCAACAAATAAATAATTTTTTGCCCCCAAAGGATGCAAAATTGCTGAACATCAATACATTTACGACCATTGGTTTCACCTTGCTCATCGAAGGCAAATATAAGATCAATATCACTGGATAAATTAAGTTCCTGAGCCCCCAATTTACCCATTGCAATCACGATAAGGTCTTGAAGCTTACCGTTATAGCCGATCGGCTCTCCATGTTTGGCTTGCAATGGACGATAAGCGAAGCTTTTGGCTGCATCAATACTGGCATCGGCAAAGTCTGAAAGCTCACGAGTCAATGTAATAACTGAAATGAGGCGGTTCGCATCCTGCCAAATCCACCGAAACATTAACCGTGCTCGCAAAATTCGAATTTTTTGCATCCATTCTTTTTCATCCTGAATGTCAGCAAGTTCTTTTTGTACAATGTGATAGATTTGTTCAGTACTTAAAAATTTATTAAATTGATCAGATGAATAATCTTGTTCTAATAATGTTTGATGTAAATTATAAACTTGTTCCGCGTATTGACTGGCTCTAAGAGTTTTTTGCAACTGATCAGCATTCATTTGAAAAAAAGCCTGAATAAATCTAAAACTCTTTTATATCAGTCCTTACGCAATTTGTGGACTATTTAGTTCACTTTTTCCAAAGATGTTTGATTACTCGTATTTGGGGTGGCAGGTAACGCTGCATGAGTGTCTGCTTCAGGTAATATGACTTTAAAAGTCGTACCTTGACCTTGTTGAGAACTGACACAAATTTCACCATGATTCAAATCAACAAATCTTTTACATAACACCAAACCTAAACCAGCACCTTTTTCACCAGATGTACCACGAATAGATACCTTCAAATCCGGTTGAAAAAGCTTCTCAATTTGCTGTGATGTCATACCTAAACCTGTATCGCGAATGGCAATTTCGACACCTTGATCGCATTTTGATGCTTCGATATAAACTTTTCCAGTTCCATCCACATGAGTAAACTTCAAAGCATTGGATACCAAGTTTTGAATCACTGATGTGATCATATTAATGTCGGCAAAGACTTTTAACTCTTGCGGCACACTTTCAATTAATTGAATATTTTTTTTCACAGCCAACGTGTTTAAAACATCAAAAACGATTTTTGTCACCTGTTTAAGCTCAAACTGAATAGGGTGATAGACAAATCTCCCGCCTTCAGCCATTGCCCAATTTAATAGGCTTTCCAATAAGTTATAAGTCGATTGAGCGGTATCATGTAGATACTCAGCGATATTCTGTACACTGTCCTCATCCAAACTTTCACGTTCATTGGCCAATACATCAGAAAAACCTAATAAGCCATGAAATGGTGCGCGTAAATCGTGTGCAATGATTTGAAAGAATTTTGTTTTACTGAAATTAAGCGCCGATTGTTGTTCATATAATTCTTTGAGTTCCGCATAATCCGAATGAAGCTCTAATATACGAATTAAGCTCATTGAAAAATCATAAACCAGTTCTAAATTTTGATCATCAAAAGGTTGGTGCTGATTATCAAATAAAATCACTTGACCAATTGAAAAATCATCATTCACTTTTAAATCAATGGCTATAATTCGCTCGTGATCAACTCCGAGTTGATGAATATGTGCTGAAAAAGATGAATAATTAGGATGATCACGACTGATCGAAGTTTGACCCGCGAAATATGGTAATAATTTTGCTTTTTTATTGGCATTAAAAGCTTTAAATCCATTTGGAGAAGAATGCCACACATATGGTTCATCATGAAAAGCTAAGATTGCTGACTCCGCATTTAAAATGCCACGCGCAAATCTTAAAAAACTCTCAAGTTGATTTTTTGGCGTTGATACACCGAGTAAAAGAGACATTTTGCAGGCACTGAGCTGATCAGCTTGATCGACATCTATAAATTCTATTTTCATGTCTACATCCTGCCATGGAGTAAAGGGGAATAATGATCGATTACATTTTATTTTTTCATTTCACAGTAAAGAAATGAAACCTTATTTCATCAAGACTAATACATTCTCAAATATTAAGAAAGTGCATTTTTGAGGACTGAATATCTAGCTAAAGCATGAGTCATACTTTATAAAACGTAAGCGTCTAGTGAAGATCGATTGAATAAACCATAACTATTTATTATTAAAATAAAATTTACTCAATCCTTATCTTATATTATTCATCAAATCTTCATTTGAAATTTTAAAATTCCTTAATTTATTTAAAACAAATAAAAAGGCCCTCAAGTCTGAATATGCTTGAAGGCCTTTAAGTATTTGGTCCCGAGGGTCGGACTCGAACCGACACGTCATCTCTGACAGCGGATTTTGAGTCCGCCGCGTCTACCAATTTCACCACCTCGGGAAAGGTTGTGTTCGGTATGATATCGTTTTTCTTTTCTTTGTCAATGCAAAACCTGACTCAAGCGCCTATTTTTAAATCAATAGCATGCATTATGCTTTTTTAACCACCAAACTCAACTCGAACTGGGCAAAAAAAGCATATACTAATGCCAAAATTTTTGCTGATTCCATTTTTATATTCTTATGCAACTTTCTGATTTTAACTTTGAACTCCCTGACGAACTTATTGCCCGTTACCCTCTTGAAGAGCGAAGCGCTTCTCGCTTACTTCATCTTAAAGCCGATGGTCAATATGACGATCACCAATTTACCGATATTTTAGACCTGTTTAATGAAGGTGATTTATTAGTTCTCAATGATACTAAGGTAATGAAAGCTCGCTTGAAAGGTAAGCGTGCTTCGGGTGGTGCGATTGAGGTTCTGGTTGAAAGAATGCTTGATCAATTTATTGCTCATTGCCATATCAAAGCAAGTAACTCACCAAAACCAGGTGCTGAGCTTTTTGTCGGATCAGACGAGGTTAAAGTTACGGTTCAAGGGCGCCATGAAAATCTCTATGTGGTGGAATTTTCCAAACCAATCTTAGATGTATTGGATCAGTATGGTGCATTGCCTATTCCACCTTACTTCAACCGAGAAGCAGAAGATATTGATACTGTTCGTTATCAAACCGTATTTAATGATCCTACAAAAATTGCTAGCGTTGCTGCTCCAACGGCGTCTCTACATTTTGATGAACAACTATTAAAAAAACTTGAAGATAAAGGTGTAAACAAGACATTTGTCACCTTACATGTGGGTGCAGGTACCTTCTTACCAGTACGCACCACTGATATCGAAAATCACATCATGCACAGTGAATGGTGCCAAGTCAGCGATGAAGCTATGGCGTTGATTAAGGCGACTAAAGATCGAGGCAATAAAGTGATTGCCGTCGGAACGACTGCAACACGGGCAACTGAAAGTGCGGCTCAAGCCAATGATGGCCAACTGAAGGGCTGGACTGGTGATACTCAGATTTTTATTTATCCTGGTTATGAATTTAAAGTAGTAGATCGCTTAATTACTAACTTCCACCTTCCAGAATCAACATTATTAATGCTTGTCTCAGCCCTGTCCAATCGTGATTATATTTTGAATGCGTATCAACATGCTGTAAAAGAACGCTATCGTTTCTTTAGTTATGGTGACGCAATGTTGATTGACCAAGCAAAAGATTAGGATCTGATCTATGCCGATTGATTCTGTTCAGCAACTGCTTCACCTTCGTACCCGAAAGAACAAGCAAATTATGGCCAGTATTGATCGGCTTTGGGCTCTTGGACGTTCTGCTCAACATTCTGATGACATCCTACAAGGATTACATCCATGGGGTTCGAATACCCAACTCTTTTTTCACAATGGCATACCTAAATTTTTAGTTACGCTTGCCATCATATTCATTGTTTTTTCGCTCTTTCCTATTTTTGACACATTAAAATGGATGGCATATAGCTCAGCGGCGATACTTATCCTGATTGCATATATAATTTATGAACCGAATAAACCTATTCATGAAGTGATTTCATTTCTTGAAGAGCGAATGATTGGTTTTAAATTCGGTATAGAAGCTTATTCAACGCCATCACACCTTGGAACAAATAGACATAACACCTTGATCATAAGTCAGCTAAGGCAAAAATTTCCTTTGTTTAACCAAGGCAACCATGCCAATGACATTTTAAAATTTGCCTCTACCACGTGGAAAAACGCTCAAAACCAAGATTTCCCTGTTATGCTTTTTCATTACCGATTTATTGATGAAGTCAATCTGCCTGAGCAAAACAAAACACCACAAAAATTAAAAAAAATTGAACGTCATCGTTGGGGCGTATTTGTATTTGATATATCACCACTAGGATTAGCGACGACCAGTAGAAAGAAAGGGTTCACCACACCATATACAGAGCGCTGGGAGAGCAGTGATTTAGAGCTACGTAAAAAAGTTCAGATTTACGGTACAGATCGTTTACAACTCGCAAAGATCATGACGCCATCAACCACACTCAAACTGATTGAATTTTATCGACTGCACCACGGCGACTTAATTTTCCACCCTCATGACCAAATCATGTGCTATTTGGGAGAGCGCGATTTATTTGAAGTCACGCACAAGCTTGAAATCAAAGACATTAAAAATATATCCGCTTTGCGCGGTTACTTAAGAACATTAACCATGCCAAATTATCAACAACTCAAACAGAGCATGCTAAACTTAGTTGCATAATAACGATCATATTAGGTAATGCGTGTGGGCTTATTCATTTTTCTTTCCATCTTTGTTTTGATTATTGTCTGGGGAATATGGGTTCGAAATAATATCGTTCGATATTTGAATGCTTCTCAGCGTGCTTGGTCAGATGTCGCAAATTTTGAACGTCAGAAAATTAAAACATTAGAGCATCTTGAGCAAAATTTATCTCAATACACTGAGTTTGAAAAATCAACACTAGAAAATATCACAGCCTTACGCCAACAAATCCTAAATCTCAATACACAATCAACTGATGTAGCTCAGCTTCAGCATATTGAAGCGCTAAGTCAGTCGTTAATGAAAAGTTTAAATGTGGTTGTTGAGAATTATCCAGATCTCAAAGCTGATCAGCTTTACAACCAAATGATGCATGACATTCAAGAGCAAAATGAAAATGTCAGCGCTGCAATTTCAATATTCAATCGAAATGTCGAAGAGTTTAATAACTTGATTCAAGTTTTTCCAAATAACTTAATCAACAGTATCAGCCTCGCAAAGAAACCTATTCGCCCATTTACAGATCATAAAGCGCAACAAAATTTTGATTATCGCCCTAATTTCAAATAAGGATTCCACCTTAAAAAGTGGCAATATCTTAGAGAATCACATTGTTTATCTATTACGATTTATTCATATTAAGATACGCTAAAAACTGTACATCTGAGCAAAGAATAAGCAGGTTTCTTCATTGTTTAGCAAGATCATGAATCTCTTGTAATTTTTCATATACAAAAATCCAAGTCGTTAAGAATAATGTAATTTTTCTAGCATAAACTGCGCGAATCTAGGAAAATAGAGCGCTTTATCGCTATCAATCAGCGAACTGTTTTTTCGCCTCGATTTGGACAATTTATGAAGTTTGAAAAATTAGGTCAGTCTGGTCGCGCTCGACGCGGACGCTTAACCTTGGAACATGGTGTCGTTGAAACACCGATGTTTATGCCTGTCGGAACTTACGGCACTGTTAAAGGCATGCTCCCACGTGATATTGAAGAAATTAAATCACAGGTCATTTTAGGGAATACCTTTCATTTATATCTACGCCCCGGCCTAGATGTCATTCGTGAGCACGGTGGTCTACATGGTTTTATGAAATGGAATAAACCAATTTTGACTGACTCTGGTGGCTTCCAAGTATTTAGCTTAGGCGCAATGCGTAGTATCAAAGAAGACGGCGTAACATTCCGCTCTCCAATTGATGGCTCTAAAGTCTTTCTTTCTCCTGAAATTTCGATGGATATTCAACATACATTGAATTCAGATATCGTGATGATTTTTGATGAATGTACACCCTATCCAGCGACTCACGAAGAAGCTCAGAAATCTCTACAACTTTCATTGCGTTGGGCAAAGCGTTGTAAGACTCAACATCATGATGTGTTAAAAAACCGCAATGCTCTGTTTGGTATTATTCAAGGCGGCATGTATGAAGACCTCCGCCAAGAATCACTAAATGGATTAAAAGAAATCGGTTTTGATGGTTACGCGATTGGCGGTCTTTCTGTAGGCGAGCCAAAAGAAGAGATGATCAAAGTCCTTGATTATCTTCCAGAGCAAATGCCTGCGGATAAACCACGTTATTTAATGGGTGTTGGCAAACCAGAAGACATCGTTGAAGCTGTTCGTCGTGGTGTAGACATGTTTGACTGTGTAATGCCAACTCGTAACGCACGTAATGGACATTATTTTGTTACGGACGGTTTAGTGCGTATACGAAATGCGAAATACCGCCATGATCAAAGCCCACTTGATCCGCATTGTGATTGTTACACTTGTACCAACTTTACCCGTTCGTATCTATACCATTTAGAAAAATGTGGTGAGATGCTTGCATCAATGCTTGGCACAATCCATAACCTCCGTTATTACTTGCGTTTAGCAGAAATGATGCGTGATGCATTAGATAACGGAACATTTGATGATTTTGTTCACGATTTTTATGCACGCCGTGGGCTTGAAGTACCACCTTGTCCGCAAGATTAATACATCAGTATTTGCGCTGAGCAAAAAGACAATGTAAATTGCTGAACAAGCCGATTTTTTATCATCTTTTTTGATATTTTTAGTTTAGGAAAATGAAATGAGCCTTTTTATTTCGACTGCACACGCAGCTGGTGAAGCTGCACAACAACCAAGCTTAGTTGCTAACTTATTGATGATTGCAGTATTCATTGCAATTTTCTACTTCTTAATTTGGCGTCCTCAAGCAAAACGTGCGAAAGAACATCGCACTTTGGTTGAGAGCTTAGGCGTTGGCAGCGAAATCGTTTTTGCAGGCGGTTTAATGGGCCGTATTACTAAACTCGAAGGTGATTTCGCTGTGGTTGAATTAAACCGTGGCAACGAAGTTAAAATTCAGCGTGCAAGTGTGATTTCAGTATTACCTGAAGGCACTCTAAATAACCTTTAATTATAAAATAGTCGTGCAGCTGCACGACTTTTTTCATTTTAAGAAGAAAGCGAATGCGTTACCCAGCATGGAAATATTTACTCATTCTAGTTGTACTAGTCGTGAGTACATTATATGCCCTGCCAAGTTTGTATCCTGATGAACCAGCTGTCCAAATTTCTGGTGCAAAAGCTGGTTCTGTCATTGATGACACAGTGATTCAAAAAGCAGAGCAACTATTAAAAAGCAACAATATCCAATCCCACAATAACAGCTTTACTCAAAATGCTGCCCTTCTACGTTTAGACAGTTCTGAAGCCCAATTAAAAGCAAAAGATATCCTACGTGAAGGTCTGGGTGAAAACTATGTTGTTGCATTAAACCTCGCACCAACAACACCTGAATGGTTACAGAAAATCGGTGCACGACCAATGAAACTTGGTCTTGATTTGCGTGGTGGTGTCCACTTCCTCCTTGAGGTGGATATGGACAAAGCGATTGCGCAGCGCATGGAAACATCGGCTGCTGATTTGCGACGCGAATTCCGTGAGAACAAGATCAAATTCAATAGTCTTTCATTAAATAACAATGCGATCACTGTTCAATTTGCTAACAATGAAGATCGTGCAGCAGCGATGGATCAACTTCGTCGTAACGGTAATAAATATACTCAACAAGCACTTGCAACTGAAAATGGTGCCAGTCTTCGTTTAACCTATACAGATACCACAAAGCAAGAAATTCAGTCGTATGCGTTAGATCAAAACTTAACAACACTTCGTAATCGTATTAATGAACTTGGTGTTGCAGAAGCATTGGTTCAAACCCAAGGTAGCAACCGTATTGTGGTTGAATTACCAGGTGTCCAAGACACAGCTGAAGCAAAACGTATCTTAGGTCGTACAGCAAACTTAGAATTCCGTTTGGTGTCTGATCTAAATGATCAATATATTGATCCTTATTCAGGGAAATATAATGGTCAACCCTTACCTCCAGGGACAGAAGTATTCGCCTATGAGTCTTTAGACAGTGGTCGTGAACTTTTACTTAACCGTAATCGTATTCTGACGGGTGAGCGTGTACAAAATGCTTCTTCAGGCTTTGGACAAGATAGTGGTACAGCAGAAGTTAACATTACCCTTGATAATGCAGGTGGTAAGTTAATGTCAGATGCGACTCGTAGCGCTGTTGGTAAGCGTATGGCGGTACTGTTCATTGAGAATAAACAACGTATCAGTTACGTTGAAGATCCTGAAACAGGTGCACAAACTGAAGTACGCACACCATATACTGAATCTGTCGTCATTAATGCAGCAAATATTCAAGCAGTACTGGGTTCACAGTTCCGTATTACTGGTTTAGATTCACCTCAAGAAGCAGCTGAGCTAGCTTTAATGCTTCGTGCAGGTGCGCTCGCTGCGCCAATGTACTTTGTTGAAGAGCGTGTTATCGGTCCAAGCTTAGGTCAAGAAAACATCGATAAGGGTGTACTATCCACTCAAATTGGATTCATCTTGGTCGCAATTTGGATGGTGGTATTCTTCCGCTTATTCGGTGTCATTGCGAACTTCGCTCTAGTATTCAACTTAGCAATGATCTTGACGGTTATGTCTTGGATCGGTGCTTCATTAACGCTGCCAGGTATTGCAGGTATCGTTATTACCATCGGTATGGCGGTGGATGCAAACGTTCTAATTTGCGAGCGAATACGCGAGGAAATCAAATGGGGAGCATCGCCTAAACAGGCGATTGTTGCAGGTTATGATCGAGCTTATAACACCATCTTTGACTCGAACTTAACCACATTCCTTGTTGCATTTATCCTCTTTGCCATTGGTACTGGTCCGATCAAAGGATTTGCCGTGACACTCATGATTGGTATTGTTTGCTCGATGTTTACTGCGATTACAGTAACCCGTGCAATTGTACAGATCATTTACGGTAAAAAACGTAACTTGAAAAAGTTGAGCATTTAGGAGATCTATCATGACTGAAAATACTCAACTCGAATCAAAACAATACGGCCGTCCAGAAAACGAACGCGTAATTCCTTTCATGAAGATTGCAAAGCCAGCAGCTTGGCTTTCAATCATCCTGACTATTGCAAGTATCTTCTTTATCGCGACTAAAGGTCTGAATTTAGGATTAGACTTTACTGGCGGTGTTGCAGCTGAACTGAATTATGCCAATCCTGTAAAACCCTCTGAAGTGACGCAAGCATTAAGTGATGCGGGTTTTAATGATGCGGTTGTTCAAACCTTAGGTTCTGAACGAGATTTAATGGTTCGTATGCCCGTACAAGAAGATATTGAAGCGGAAGATCTAACCAAATCAATTACCACCGCAGTTCAATTAGACAATAATACCGTGACTGTACCTAAGGTAGATGTTGTTGGTGGTCAAGTCGGAAACGAACTTTACATTAAATCAGCAGGTGCTGTGGCTTTGGCTCTGATTATCATGCTGATTTATGTGACGATTCGCTTCGAATTCAAGTTGGCAATGGGTGCAGTTCTATCGCTATTTCACGATATTATCGTGACTCTTGGTATTTTTGCATTGATGCAGTGGCCATTTGACCTAACCGTTTTAGCTGCTCTTCTAGCGATTATTGGTTTCTCATTAAACGATAATATTGTTGTCTCGGATCGTATTCGTGAGAACTTCCGTAAAATTCGTGGGGCAGAACCTCTTGAGATCATCAATATTGCATTGACTGAAACCTTACGTCGTACCATCCACACTTCGATGACGCTATTGCTTGTGGTCGTTGCTATGATGATCATGGGCGGCGATGGTTTGAAATGGTTCTCGATTGCAATGTTTGTCGGTGTTTTTGTCGGAACATATTCTTCGATTTATATCGGTACTGCATTTGCATTGTGGCGTGGTCTGAACCGCCAAGACTTTATTGTTCAAGTAAAACCTGAATTTGAAGAGGAAGAAGAAATTCCTCAATAAACATTCAATACAAAAAGCCCATCAAATGATGGGCTTTTTTAATGTTGAGTGATTTGAATTTGAGGAATTGCAAAACCACGGCAAGAGTATTCACTTCGCCATGCGACTGTCAGCATACAATCCATGATTTCAAAATTCTGATAAGCAAATACCCCTAAGACTGGATGCTCACAAACCCCACCCATGTGTGTGGTATGGGCATTGGTATTCAACTCATTTAAGCTCATACGGATTCCCATCCCATGTGCCTTCAAAATTGCTTCCTTAATGGTCCAGACTTTAAACCAATAGCGAGAATCAAAATCCAATTCTGCCCATACCGCATATTCCAGTGGATGAAATGCATGTTTGGCTAAAGCTTCGAATCGAATTGATCGATTCAGCTCCTCAATATCCACACCCAAATCTCGAATATGATGTGATGTAACTAAAGCATAATAATGTTGACTATGACTATGGTTAAACTCAAAGTTTGAGATTTTTTTCAAAAAAGGTTTTCCATCTTTCGTTTGGTCAATATCCTCATTTTTTATTGTTCTGTTTAATTTACTTCCTAGTAATCTGTTGCGATATTGGTAAATCATTTTTTTTCTAAGACTAATTTCTTCTGTGCGTGTGAGATTTTCAGGAACTTGAAAAAAAGAAGAAATTTTTGAAATATCAATTTGAATATGACGGGTCATAATAACGTTCTCAGTGATTCCATTTATCTTAATTTATTCGCATGATAAAAAAAGCCCAAACTTTCACATTTGGGCTTTCTGGACTAAATTTACAATTGATTAACCGCGTTTGAACTTCTTCTCGGCTTTCTTAAACTTCTGTACATAACGACGTTTACGTGCCGCAGTACGCTCGTCAATTTGAGATTTACGACCTTCAAATGGGTTCTCTGAAGTTTTAAATTCAATTTTTACAGGTGTACCCTCTAGTTTATACACTTTACGGAACACGTTTTCTAAGTAACGACGATAGTCAGCTGGGGTTTTATCAACTTTATTACCGTGAATCACAATCGTAGGCGGGTTTTGACCACCGATATGCGCATAACGCATTTTAATTGCACGGCCTTGAACTTTAGGTGGATGATGCGCGTCTGTTGCATCTTTTAAGATCTCAGTGATTTTCGCTGGAGATACTTTCAAACGTGAAGATTCATATGCACGGTGGATTGAAGGATAAAGCTCACCCACACCTGTACCATGCAAAGCAGAAATTAAATGGATTTTTGCCCATGGAATAAAGTCAAAACGACGCTCAACATCCAATTTACATTGTTTGCGATCATATTCTGACATATTGTCCCATTTATTGATCGCAATCACCATCGCACGACCAGCTTCAATCGCATATCCAATCAAATGCAAGTCTTGCTCAACAATACCTTCACGCGCATCAACAACAACAACGACAACGTTGGCATCTTTCATTGCTTGTAAAGTCTTTACGATTGAGAATTTCTCAATCATTTCATCCACTTTACCTTTACGACGAACACCGGCAGTGTCAATGAGCGTATATTTTCGACCATCACGCTCAAATGGGATGTAAATTGAGTCACGTGTAGTACCAGGCTGGTCAAAAGCAACGACACGTTCTTCACCTAACAGGCGATTAACTAATGTTGACTTACCTACGTTCGGACGACCGATAATCGCTAGACGAAGCCCAGTATCTTCATCACGCTGTTCACTTAGGTCATCTTCTGGCACATCTTCAAGCACTTCTTCGAGCATTTGTTGAACACCACGCCCATGGCTTGCAGCCACTTGCATCGGTTCACCCATACCCAACTTAAAAAACTCAACCAATGCTGCCTCTGCATGGACACCATCGACTTTGTTGGCAACTAAAAATACTTTTTTACCGAGTGTACGTAACTCACGCGCAATCTGTTCATCAGAAGCTAGAAGACCTGCACGCGCATCGACAACAAAGATAATCATATCTGCTTCATGAATCGCAGTTTTAGACTGCTCTGCCATGTAAGAGTCGATCCCACCTTCGTTTTCACCGATACCGCCAGTATCTACAACGATAAATGATTTATTTTGATAAACTGCATCACCATATTTACGGTCACGAGTAAGACCGGCAAAGTCTGCAACAAGCGCGTCACGACTTTTGGTAATCTGGTTAAACAGCGTTGATTTTCCGACGTTCGGACGACCAATGAGCGCAATAACGGGTTTCATAGATTAACCTTTAACAAGATCAGCCAACTCAATTGGCCTGAGCATCAGAAACTGTGGAAGAAGTTAGACGAATCATCTACTTAAAAATAAAAATGTCGGGGTCTGAAAATTCAACACCCCGAACTTAAAATATGTATTCAGCGACTAGTTTACCATAAGCAGAGAAAAAATTAACGATTCTGCCAAATTGTAAGTGCGCCTGTACGTGTCACTGAGTAAAGCTGATTGTTCACTACACGCAACGAACGTACTTCACCACGCGTTTTTTCGCGACCAACAAGTTGACCATTTTTAGGATCTACAAGGTGGAGTACCCCCTCATAATCACCTACCACTAAATACTGACCCAACATTACGGGGTTGCTTAATTGACGGTTAAGCAATTGATCATTAGTCCATAACGGCTGACCCGTCACCAGATCAAACGATACAATTTTACCATCTGTTTGCGTGACGAAGACTTGGCGACCTGCAACTTCAGCACGGTTAATACTGCTTGCATCTTCACTCCAAATCACACGTTGCGAAACTAGATCTAGTACAGTGACTTGGCCTTGATAGCTAGTGGTTACAACCAATTGTCCTGCAACGATTGGATCTGCATCCACATCAACTAAACGCTGTATATCAGAACGACCATCGCTGACTGCCACACGTCTTTGCATACGCAAAGTTCCCGTGAGACTATCAATTGCGTACACGTATGCATTTGACGAGGCCACTAACACTGTTCGTGGGTCTAAGCGCACAGGTGAAGCTTGACCGCGTAAGCTCAATTGTTCGTTTGGCATACGATAGGTCCACACTTGTTGACCTGTTTTTTCATCCAGACCAAACACCGTACCGTCATTTGCAACAACGATCACTCGACCAGTCTGAATAAGCGCCGCACTCAAAATTGCACCACTTAATTGCGCAGTCCAACGGATATCACCCGTTTTTTGATCGAGAGCAAACAGTTGACCTTTCTTGTTGCCGACGATCACTAACCCATTGGCCGCTTCAACACCTGAACTTAAACCAAGCTTGGTAACTTGTTTTTCCCAGACACGCTGCTTACCTTGATATGCAGAAACCTGTCCCTTAGGATCTAAAAAGTATAAAACACCTTGATCATTCGCCATTCTCAAACGCAATGGATCAGCAGTATCCGTCGCTGAAACATTATGTGAAAAAATAGGTGCTAAGCTCACCGATTGCTGAATTTTAGGCAACGGATTAGGTTTCACCTTTTCTTCTTTCACCGTATTGCTTGTACACGCCATTAGTGCACACGACAATGTCGCTAGAACAAAAGAAATTTTATACTTTCTATCCATTAAGACTCATCCGTTTGTATATCTAAAATTGGGCGCTCAATTTCAGGATCATCTACTAATATGCCAACACTTTCGAGTTTAATTTGTAAGATTTGGCGTTCTTGTTTAGTTGCAATTAAGTTATCCCATGCGCTCTGATAAGCTTTTTTCGCATTTTCAATATCATTCTTAGCAATATAAATATCGCCACGTGCTTCATCTACAGTTGTTTTGAAAGCGGGCAAATTTAACCCAGACAGTGTTTTTAAAGCCTCATCATATTTTTTTTGTGCCAGTTGAGCATCTGCTAAACGAAGCTTAATGATGTGTTGTAAACCTTCATCTTTGATTTGAGCATTTTCAATTTTTTTCAATTCACGTTCAGCTTTAGCATAATTCTCTTGCTCATAAGCCAATTTTGCCATTACAAATTGCGTTTGAACCGCATGAATCGAATCAGGATTTTCTTTTACAATTTTTTCAGCAGTTCCATCCAAAGCAGTCGCTACTTTAGGATCAGTTGTTGCAGCTTTCGCTTCATCAACTAAGAGCTGTACTTTAGCAGTCTTTATTTGATCTTCTGCTACGTTTTTCTTCTTCCAATATTCCCATCCGAAAAAGGCGATCAGGGCAAGAAGAATCAGCGTAATCAACGCCGATCCATATTTCTTAAAAAACGACTTTGCTGTATGCAGTTGTTCTTCGTCAGTCATTGCGCTCATATGATCGCCCTTTCCTTATGTTCTTAAATTTATTTTGAAGATAGTTTATCAATGATGAACGGCACAATGTCATTGACCGCTACTTGTGTCTGCTCTGCTGTAGCTAACTCTTTGACTGAAAGTTGTTGCGCCTCAGCTTCACGCTCACCAAAGATTAAGGCATAAATTGCACCAGACTGATCCGCTTTTTTCATTTGACTTTTCATCGAGCCTTGAGAGCCGACTTTCAGACGCACTGAACTGCTTGCAGCTTCAAATTGATCTCGAATTTGCTCAGCCAAAACTAAAGCTTTACCTTGCATCGCAGGATCTGCAAGTAAAAATACTTCACAATCACGTACTGGTGTATTGTCTTCTACTTGTTCTAAAAGAAGCAACAAACGCTCAATACCCATTGCAAAACCAACCGCAGGAACCGATTGATCTGGTTTACCTTTTAACTGACCCACTAAACCATCATAACGACCACCAGCACAAACCGTACCCTGTGAACCGAGATGTGTCGTCGTCCATTCAAATACAGTTTTATTATAGTAATCCAAGCCACGAACCAACTTTTGGTTAATGACAAATGAAATACCTGCATCGGTTAGATATTGCTTTAATTGTTGGAAATGTGCCAGCGTCTCTTCACCCATAAAGTCATGAAGTTTAGGCGCATTTTCTAAAATGCTTTGAGTTTTTGCATCTTTAGAGTCCAAAATACGCAGTGGATTCGTCGTTAAACGACGCTGCGAATCTTCATCTAAATCTGACTTATGTGATTCTAAAAACTCAACCAAGGCTGCGCGATAAGCTGCACGCTCATCTGACTCACCTAAAGTATTGAGCTCTAATTGAACTTTGTCCGCAATACCCATCCGTTTCCACAGACGCGCAGTCATCAAAATCAGTTCAGCATCTTGATCAGGAGTTGCAACACCAAACGTTTCCACACCAAATTGATGGAATTGACGGTAACGACCTTTTTGCGGTTTTTCATAACGGAACATCGGTCCAATATACCAAACACGCGGTGTCGCACCACGAAGCAAATTATGTTCGAGCATAGCACGTACACAACCCGCAGTACCTTCAGGACGTAAAGTCAAAGACTCAGGAGGATTACCTTTATCTAAAAACGTATACATCTCTTTTTCAACGATATCCGTTGCATCACCAATAGAACGCTTGAACAAGTTTGTCTGTTCAACCATCGGCAAACGAATTTGTTGATAGCCATAGGCATCCATCAAACCAGACAGATGCTGTTCAAGACGTCTCCAAGCTGGGGTTTGCGTTGGGAGAATGTCATTAAAACCTTTGATTGCGACGATTGAACTCATGATCTACTCAGAAAAACCTGTGCGAATAATCTCTTTTGATTTAGCTTTTTCAAGCTCGTTAACACGTTGACGAACCATATTTTCGATTTCGTCAACTAATTGATTTGTGTCAATTAAATGACTCTTTTCACCATTACGATACACCAGTGAACGTGGACTTGCACCCACCACACCAATATCAGCTTCTTTAGCTTCACCAGGACCGTTGACTTTACACCCGATGACAGAAACATCCATTGGAGTACGTACATCTTCCAAACGCTCTTCAAGCATTTGCATCACTTTGATGACATTAAATTCTTGACGTGAACAACTTGGGCAAGCAATAAAGTTAATACCATTTGAACGTAAGCCCAAAGATTTAAGAATATCAAAACCAATTTTGATTTCTTCCTCAGGTTCCGCTGCTAATGAAATTCGCATGGTGTCGCCAATGCCTTCCATTAACAATCCGCCCAGTGCAATTGCCGACTTCACCGAACCAGTACGGTAAATTCCAGCTTCAGTCACTCCTAAATGTAAAGGATTGTCAATTTGTTGTGACAACAAACGATAAGCATCCATCGTCAAAAAGACATTCGATGCTTTCACTGACACTTTAAACTCTTGGAAATCCAAACGATCTAAAATATCAATATGACGCATTGCTGACTCAAGCAAAGCTTGACCTGTTGGCTCACCATATTTCTTTTGAATATCTTTTTCGAGAGAGCCTGCATTGACACCAATTCGCATTGAAATATCGTTGTGACGAGCCGCAGCAACCACTTCGCGAATTTTTGCTTCTGAACCGATATTCCCTGGGTTGATACGCAGACAATCTGCACCCAAATCTGCAACAGCCAAAGCAATTTTATAGTCAAAATGGATATCGGCAACGAGTGGAACTTGCACTTGTTTACGGATTTCTCCAAAAGCAGCAGCGGCTTCCATACTCGGTACAGACACACGCATAATATCTGCGCCAGCATCCACACAACGTTGAATTTGTGCAACTGTTGCAGCTACATCACACGTTTCAGTATTGGTCATGCTTTGAATACTGATTGGCGCATCGCCACCCACATACACAGAACCTACGCGAATTTTACGTGTTGGTTTGCGTCGAATCGGATTCTCGATCATCGTTTTACCTTTAACCCATTAACGTGATAAACGGAATTCAGCTTTTCCGTTTACGGTATATGGTGACAATGAAATATTTTCATTATTTAAACTTAATGAAACTGCTTGAGCATCATCTAATCGAATTTGGAATGGAGACTGTCCATTCAAACTAATCGCAGTTGATTGGCGTCCAGTTGCTAAAACTTTACCCGTACTGTCCACAATGTGTACTGATGTAGGGCGGCTAAAACTGAGATTCATCGTATCGCCTGATACTGCTTCAGTCGTGCCTGTACCATTGTTTAAGGTCAGAATTTGGACATTGTTGGATTGATTCGTATCAGTGTTTGACGAATCACCTTTAGCCGCCCATTTTTGGATTGCGGAGATTAATAGCCAAGCCACGCCCAAAATAATTAACGCAATCACGATGCGTTTAATCCACTTGCGATTACGTACGCTTTTCGAGCCAGGAAGTTTCCCCATAATTTTAATTGGAGAATTGTTCAAAGCATGATTTGGCAGTAAACCTGTATCATTTTGATAGATTTCATCAAAACGTTGAATCAAAGCAGAGGCATCAACTTTGAGATACTTCGCATACGAACGATAATATCCCTTAATGAAAGTCGCTTCTGGCAACGATTTGTATTCGTCTTGCTCTAACGCTTCAAGCGTTTTTACTGGCATTTTCAAATCACCAGCAACTTTGACCAGATCACGTTGTTGAGAAATACGGATTTGACGCAAATACTCGCCAGGGCGTTGAATATTTCCTAAAGCATTAGGTGCTACGTTTGAACCAGTAGGTTGCTGTGAATTAGGATTTACTTCCATACGGCCTCAGTATTGAACTGTAATTGCAAATAACGTTGAAATTCTTGACTATTTGGAAATAAAGTACGCAACTGATTCACCAGCACATACATTCCCGTTCTATCACCATTGGCACGTGCGATACGTAAACCAATCCAGAGTGCTCGCGCACCTTGATTTTGCTGGCCAACTTTGAGTACAAATTGCTCATATAGCTGACGCGCGGCAATATTATTCTTTTGCAGATAAAATATCTCTGCTAACTCTATCATTGAAACAGTCGAGTCACGATTGACTTGCAGTGCTTGTTTGAACGTTTTTTCAGCATTCGGTATATCCCCTAGAATGAGATAAATCCGTCCAAGGTTTTCTAACGCACGATGACGTTGGTCATATCCAAGCGTTGCGCCTGCAATTGAAAGCTGTTTAACAGCATCATTATATCGTTTCACTTGATACAAATACGTACCATAGTTGTTACGTGCTTGCGCATTTTTAGGATCAATTGATATCGCACGAGAAAAATAATGATCTGCACGTTGCATGTTGATGTCACTTCCTTCTTGCTGAAGCAACACCCCCATCATCATATTTGCAGTTGAATCGCGCGAATTAACCTCTAATGCCTGATCAAGCACACGTTTGGCAGCATCTAAATTCCCATTCCGAATATATTCAGCCGCCATTTGGGTACGAACTTTCACTGATTTCTCAGGATCCTTTTTGCTCGTATCGCCACTGGTAGTTTGGCATCCAAAGAAAAGCAATCCAGATAAAGCGACTGTCATCGTCATGACTATTTTTTTATACATCGGCTTGCTCAAATGATGCCTCCCTCTTTTTAATCATTCACATCTAAATGATACAACTAGCCTTGTGAACGCATAATTTCATTACGTTCTAGCACTTTTTTCTTCCATTGTTCTGCACGACGAGTACGGTCAGCCACTTGACCTACCAATTGACCACAAGCTGCGTCAATATCATCCCCACGTGTCTGACGAATCGTACACACAAAACCAGCATCAGACAAAGTTTTTTGGAAAGAAATGATGCGATTTCGGCTCGAACGCCCGTATGGTGCATGTGGGAATGGATTAAATGGAATCAAGTTAATTTTACTTGGTAAATTTTTCAACAACTTAATCATCTGCTGTGCATGTTCAGGATGATCGTTGACCCCGTCTAACATGACATATTCAATTGTGACATGCTTACGTGCACTTTCATTACCATCTTTAGTGATGTAACGCTGACACGCTGCAATGAGTTGCTCTAAGGGATATTTTTTATTAATTGGTACTAATTCGTTACGTAACTCATCATTGGTTGCATGCAATGAAATTGCAAGCGCAACATCGATGTCTTGAGCCAATTGATCTATCTTCGGCACAACCCCTGACGTTGACAATGTGACACGGCGTTTAGACATTCCATAGGCGAAATCATCAAGCATGATACGCATTGAATTAAGCACAGCGTCATAGTTCAATAATGGTTCGCCCATACCCATCATTACCACGTTGGTCACAGAGCGCTCACGCTCAGCAACTGGCACATCTTCCATATAGGAATAGTTCGCCATCCACAACTGACCAATAATTTCAGCCTGTGTTAAATCGCGTTGGAAACCTTGTTTTCCTGTTGAACAGAACGAACAGTCCAAAGCACAACCGACTTGTGATGAAATACATAAGGTTTTACGCGAACCCGTTTTATCCTCAGCAGGAATCAATACTGTTTCAACCAAAGAACCCGCACCATCACCTACACGAAATACCCACTTACGTGTTCCATCTTTAGAATAGTTTTTAAGCACGACTTCTGGTGCTTTAATTTCACAAATCTTTTCAAGTTTTTCACGTAATTTCCCTGAAATATTAGTCATTTCAGCAAAATCAGTAACGAAGAACTGATGAATCCATTTCATCACCTGACCCGCACGGAACTTTTTCTCCCCCATTTCCTCAAAGAATTTTTCCATTTGCGGACGTGACAGGCCAAGTAAATTCACTTTCTGTACAGTATCAGCCTGCTGTACTTGAACAGTAGTGGGCTGTTGTTCATCTAAATTGACGGATGAAGCGACAACTTCAGAATTCATGAGTATTACCTAAACCATAATGTGGGATAAAAGAACATGCTCAATTTTCAAGCAATAAAATCTTTCAGAAATAAAAAAACCAGATAAGCAGTATAGCACTTATCTGGTTTGAATACTGCGAATTAACGAGTACGTGGAGCGATCTCAGTTTGAGCGAAGAAGTAGTTAACTTCACGATCAGCAGATGCTACAGAGTCAGAACCGTGAGCAGCGTTTTCGTCGATGCTTACAGCGAAGTCAGCGCGGATTGTACCTGGAGCAGCTTCTTTAGGGTTAGTAGCGCCAAGGATGTCACGGTGAGCAAGAACTGCGTTTTCACCTTCAAGAACTGATACAACAACTGGACCAGAAGTCATGAACGCAACGAGGTCAGCAAAGAAACCACGTTCTTTGTGCTCAGCATAGAAGCCTTCAGCTTCAGCTTGAGTTAAATGTTTCATTTTAGTCGCAACGATTTTAAGACCAGCTTTTTCGAAACGAGCAAAAATGTCACCGATGTGGTTTTTAGCAACTGCATCTGGTTTAACGATAGATAAAGTACGTTCAATAGCCATGATTGGCTCCTTTAGTCAAATTGACATGAAAATTTTGGCGCATTATACCGAATAATGCGCGATTATCTGCTTTTCGCGTGTAAAAAAATGGTTTTTTTCGATCGATGAATTATCGAGCTTCGTCAATCCAAGCCATTTGAATTGCTTCTAACAATCCTTCTGTTGATTTGTTTGGATCATCTTCGAACTCTGGAAGCGCACAAACCCATGCATGAAGATCAGTAAAACGGATCCATTGTGGATCTACATCTGGATGGGCTTCATACAGTTCAATTGCGATATCAAGGGTGTCTGTCCAACGTAAACCCATACTTATTCCTAAATCATCTTTGGTAAATTCATGGCTTAATTTTAGCAAAAAGCAAATCAAGACGTACAATTATATTGCTTTTGTACGCCTTACCATGCAATCAACTTACCCTCACAATATGATATTCAATGCTGGAGCAGCCAAGATAATACCACTCGCAACCGTCGCCCCAATTAAGGCACCAACTAAAACATCAGTTGGGTAATGCAATCCCAATACCATGCGCGACAACGCAACCAAAATGGTAAATGGCATCATCATAATCAGCAAGACAGGCTCTACATAACCCAATACGATTGTTGCCATTACTGCATGCAATGTATGACCAGATGGAAAACTAAAATGATCTAGTGGTCTTTCGCCGATATGAATAACTTGGTGAACTTGGTATGGTCGTGGACGTACTGTTTTTGTTTTTAAAATTTTATAAATCAGCGTACCTAACGAAGCAGCAACAACAATATATAAAATTTGAATAGTGTATTGCGGTCCTTGCAGCAGCCACACCAACGCCACCATCATGTACCAAAAAACTCCATCTCCGAGCCGACTAATAATTTTAAATATGAGTGCAATACTTTGTGTATGCGATAGATTATTGAAATAGAGACATCCTCTTAGATCAAGATCGAGTATTTTTATTTTGGTATTTTTAAAATTCATTTCACTCTACTCCTATCCTTCAAGCCATGAGCGTTTTCTGCTGCACGACACGATAAAATGCATGTTCGAGTTGTTGAACTGGATGTTGCCATCCGACTTGTTGTACTTTTTTCATTGCTTGCATCCCCATTGCATGCAAGCGTTTGTTTTGGGGCAGATTAACAATATATTGAATCAAGGTTGCAGGCTCACCCAAAGGTGCTAACCATGCTGTTTCCGCATCTAAATACTGCTTAGCACAAGCATAATCATAAGCAACGACAGGCAATGCACTCGCCATCGCTTCAAGCACGACATTGCCAAATGTCTCTACTTGACTGGCAAAAACAAATACATCTGCGCTTGCAAAAGATTCAGCAAGATTTGTACCACTTAAGCTTCCAGTAAAGATGATATCGGTATGTTTGCTTTGACGAACCAAACGCGAATAATCGGGCCCATCCCCCACGATGACCAACTTAAATCTGCGCGTTGTTTGTGTTTTAAGTTTTAAATAGGCATCAATTAACACCTGAATTTCTTTTTCAGGTGAAACACGACCAACATAAAGTAGCACAGTTGTATTTTCACAAGCATCCCATTGTCGTCTGAGTTGCACACTTCGAAAAGTAGGTGAAAACTTTTCAACATCCACCCCAGTTTTAATCACTTCAACTTGACATGTAACACCAAAGTTACGTATCGCATCAGCCGAGTCCTGACTTGGCACACAGGTCAATTGCGTATTGTTATGAAACCATTTGAGATAGTGCTGAATCGGCTTGACCATAAAAGCAAGATCATAAAACCGACTAAAGTCATGAAAAGCAGAATGAAAACCACTACTCACAGGAATCTTTTTGTTTTTTGAGAGCTGAAGTACCGCTAAACCTAATGGTCCTTCCGTCACGATATGCACCAAATCTGGTTGAAATTCATCAAATGCTTTAGCCACTTTGCCATACTGTGGCCAGCCAAATTGCATATGGGCATACTTCGGAATGGTTTGACCATTCACCAAACACTCACGGTTCGGTGAAAATTCCGAACATATTTGTTTTTGTGAAGGTCGTACCAATAGAATTTTGTGACCAAGTTTCTGTAGACCTTTGCAAATCTGTAGTAAAGACAATGAAACACCATTCAGTTCTGGCGGCCATGTCTCCGTAACGACAGCTATTTTTAATCTAGATCGCCCCAATTGCTCAAGCACCGATACATCCCGATCGGAGTTTTGATTTTTAATTTTTAGCCTCTGGTGATCATATTGCGTTGTCGATCTAGGCAATACAGTGTCCATGATTCCCATCATCACACCTCTTTTGTATTTTTTTCATACTTTTACTTTAGAGATGGATCATTTCATTATGATGATGATTTCATTAAATACTTGTCATAATTAGAATAGATGACTGATTCACCGACCACCCTCAAAACACCCGACAAGAAACTACGAATTCAGAATAATTTAGTGAAATAAAGTACGATGCGCAGCAAAAAATAATGCTTGCTCAAAATCAATAACAGGTTTCAACCATCCTATTGCAGCAACTGCAAGATGCGCCTTCTCACCCATTATTTTTAAATCGGGTTGATTCAATGTTGCTGTCATTGCTCGTTCGAACATTTCTACATCACCGAGAGCGATCAACCATCCCGTTTCATTGTGCACAACATGCAGTTTGGCACATGCATAATCATAAGCCACCACAGGCAAGCCACTTGCCAATGCTTCAAGCGCGACATTTCCAAAGGTTTCAACTTGACTTGGAAAAATAAACACATCTGCACTGGCATATGCACATGCCAAATCATCACCAGTCAAACTTCCCATAAAAATAATATCAGGGTGATGATTCGCAAGGGCTTCAAGCCTTACTCGATCTGGCCCATCTCCGACAATGACCAATTTAGTATAATGATCAACCTCACCTTTCTTTTTCAAAAAAGTCCGAATAATCTGGTCTACTTCTTTTTCAGGTGACAACCGACCAACGGAAATCAGCACTCGTGTATGCTCATTTGCATTCCATTGCTCTCTGAGCAACTCCGATCTTTTATTCGGATTAAATAATTGGGTATCAACACCTCTCCCCACCACCCTTAACTCACCGCTTACTCCCATTTGTTTTAAAGCATGCTGTGTATCTAAACTTGGCACACAAGTCACGTCTGTCTTATTGTGAAACCATGTTAAATATTTTGAGATAGGTTTAACGAGAAAAGGAAACTCAAAGTATCGACTAAACTCTTGAAAGGCAGAGTGAAAACCACTTGAAACAGGAATATTCTGAGATTTAGCTACCATTAGACTCGCAAATCCCAATGGTCCCTCTGTCACAATATGCACAACATCTGGCTGAAATACCTCAACCGCTTTTGAGATTTTAGAAAACTGTGGCCAACCAAACTGTAAGGTGGGATATTTCGGAATTGCCTGAGCATGCACCCAACACTCTGCATCAGGTTTAAACCGTTTACATTTCACTTTGGGTTGAGGACGTATCAACAAAATTTGATGACCTCGCTTCTGCAAACCCAGACATAAATTCATCAGCGAGTTTGCAACACCATTAATCTCTGGTGACCATGTCTCAGTCACAATGGCAATTTTTAATTGAGGATGTCGTTTAGGCTGATCAGCATCAGGGAGAAGAATAAAATCCTCAAATGACGTATTTTTTTTGATATCCAATAATTCAAAGAGTTTTTTTTGTTTTATTACTTGCATGTTTAGGAGTGCCATCATCACACCTTTTATTAATGTTATTCCTAAAATTTAAAAGAACATAATTTCAATATGATGATGGTTTCATGACAACCTTGTCATAAGGCTCATTCAAATTTTCACATTTTTAAGGCTCTTGCTCTTGACCAGAGTTCACTGGTGGTTCTTCAATCCGTTTTTCCAAGTTTTCTCCTTGAAGTGCTACAGAGGATTCTGATGATGTCCGATCTTCTAATTGTTTAGTTTCTTGTTCAGCGTTAACTGCAACTGGTTTCAAACTGCCTTCAACAATTGTATAAACCTGTCCATTAGAAAAATCGATGTGCTGTTTATCACCATGTAACAGTGGAAATCCAACGATTTGCTCGTACTGCTCTGCACGGTTAAATTTTTGTTGAACAGAATCATAAATCCAGTAAATAAAACGACGATCTTGAAGCGTTTTATCCTCTGACAGATCAGAGAGCACTACATCATAGTAACCATCAAAATTCACATCCATATAACCAATACTATTGGGAAACGCTTGAAAGCCTTCAAGTATTTGCATGCTTTTTTGATTGGCTTTGTCAAACACCTCGATACGTGTCATAAATCGTTTGAAAGGATAGTTAGCTTTAGATATGCCATAGAAATTAAAACTCACATCAGGCATATTTTTTACTTTAAAAGCAGGCTCGAATTTCTTTATTCGAATCACACCCGCATGATTGACCAATGTAGATTTAAATACATTCGTTTTATAGTTAAGCTGTCCTTTCAACTCTTGAATTGCATTTGAATCATCACTCGGTTGTTCTGCTTTAAAAAGAACTTGATCGCCTTTTTGCTCCCCTTTTAATTGGATAGTGACGTTGTCTTTGAAGGAAGTAAGCGTTGCATTTGGATGAAGCACATCCATATAAAGACTCAAAAAATATTCGTTGTCTGTTGACCTCAATAATCGCTGCATTGATATGCGAACATTATCTAAGACAAGCTCAGCATCACTATTTGGCGTTTTTTGCTCAATATCAGTTGTTTGTTGCGCCCATCCACAGATTGGCAAGATCGCCAATAAGTAACATACAAACGTTAATTTCATTCCCAACCTCAATCCTTGAGTTATTAAGTGTTCTTGTTAGATACTGATTATTGTGTTTAGCTAAGCCTCTGTCGACTGCAACTTAATCTACCTGTCATTGAGTTACTTTTTAATGACTATTTTTATCATGCCTGTCGTCTTTTTTTTCAATGCATTACAAAAAGGCAAGTCTCAGAATTCAAAGTTCCTAAAATATTGGTGACTTATTATCAATATCTTGAGATTATTAAAATTAATTTAGCAATATAAGTAAGAAACGAAAAAAGTGTATATAAGAATTATGAAGAAGGGATGCATAAAAACTCAAACTTTTATGTCACACCTTCAGGCTAGAGTAGTTAATTTAAATTGAAATTTACTTTTGAACCTATAGAACCTTTCCTACAATTTAGCGGTATTATAGTTATACAAATTGATAATAGATGAACCATCATTTTTCTCAATATCTACTTGCACAGCATTTGCAATATAATTCATCTTAATTTGTTTTATACCTTCCGGATCGTTAACATCAATCGATTTTAGAAATATCTCTAATATAAAATCCTGTTTAATAGCAGCATTAGCAAGTTCAAAAAAATACTGCCCTCCTTTAAAATAATAATCATCTTGCTTTATTCCTGAATTAACTAGAAGGTTAATCCGATCCGATTCAAACCTGCAAGATTGAAATCTTATATAATTTTCTCCATTATTAATCTGTCTTTGCTTACTTTTCTCAAATATAAATTCAATTAATTTTAAATACGCAGTCTTATATGAAAGTTTATCTATATCTTTTATCTCTGAGGAAAATAATGCCTTCCTTAACATAGTTTCTCTCAAAAGCTTAATGTAGCTACTTTTACCAAAGTAGTCGATTGACTCTTTAACCAACTCAATTTCATTTACATAAAACTTTATAGTTAACAGTAGCTTAAAATTATAAGAAGACTTTTTTAAATCAAAAAAACTCATATGCTCAAAGAACTCAGCATCTTTCAGATATTTTTTGTATTCGGAGAAATCTTTATAACAATTGATAAACAACAACTGAAGTATTTTAATATCCTGCTGACTTCGCATAAGGTTCGTATAGAATTTTTTATCAATTTCTTTTTCTTCTTTCCAAGCATTACTATTTGGATCATACCGACTTGGGAAACTATCTATTTTTTGATTTATCATTTTTAGTATCTGATACAGCAACATAAAATAACGACTAATCAATCTATCTCTTAATATAGTCGCCCTAGCACCCTCTAAACTGTTTGCATTTTTTAGAATAGTTAGAATTTCTCGCTCTCTCTCAATAAGCAATTGATCTTGTAGCTTATTCAACTGTGAAAATAACTCATAAAAGCTACTATCAAATTGCTGCCTCAATTGTGTACTTAACTGTCCATCCATCACTTTTCTAGTCTCAGTAAGTTCTTCTCGGCTCATTTTCAAAGTCCAAAGAACACCCATAAAACTTAAGAAAGCAAATACAGGATTAAGCAGACCTCCAAAGTAATCACCAAGTGCACCTAATGCTGAGCGTTTTGTCTCATCTTGCCCCAAATCAGAAAAGTCGAAAGGATTTGGAATATTTTGAAAAAACCAAAAAATTACTAATGCTGTAAAACTAATAGCCAATAGAGCTAAAAGAAAATCTAAATATTTAGATTGCCCTTTTTTTATAATTTTTAAATAATCATTCAAAAAATAAAGTGCAATTATAAAAACCCCGAATGCTAAAAGGTAAAAATATCTCATAAAAAAACCCCGCTTTCGCAGGGTTTTTTATAGCATAAAATCAGCTAGATAAGAAAATTAGTTTTTCTCTTTATCAACGATTTTGTTTGCTTGAATCCAAGGCATCATCGCACGCAATTTAGCACCAGTTACTTCGATACCGTGAGCCGCGTTTTGACGACGACGAGCAGTCATAGATGGGTAGTTCAACGCACCTTCTTGGATGAACATCTTCGCATATTCACCAGATTGAATACGTTTAAGCGCATTACGCATCGCTTCACGAGACTGTTCGTTGATTACTTCAACGCCAGTTACATATTCACCGTACTCAGCATTGTTAGATACAGAGTAGTTCATGTCCGCGATACCGCCTTCGAACATTAAGTCAACGATCAATTTAAGTTCGTGTAGACATTCGAAGTAAGCCATTTCTGGCGCATAACCAGCTTCAACAAGAGTTTCGAAGCCCATTTTAACCAATTCAACAGCACCACCACAAAGAACTGCTTGCTCACCGAAAAGGTCAGTTTCAGTTTCTTCACGGAATGAAGTTTCGATAATACCTGTACGACCGCCACCAACACCTGAAGCGTAAGAAAGCGCAAGGTTACGTGCATTACCAGAAGCATCTTGGTGAATCGCGATAAGATCAGGAACACCTGAACCACGTTGATATTCAGAACGTACAGTGTGACCAGGTGCTTTTGGAGCAACCATGATTACGTCTAAGTCAGCACGTGGAACAACTTGGTTATAAAGAACAGAGAAACCATGAGCAAATGCAAGAGTAGCACCTTGCTTGATGTTTGGCTCAATTACGTCACGGTAAAGTTGAGCTTGGAATTCATCTGGAGTCAAGATCATTACTACGTCAGCTTGAGCTACAGCAGCAGGAACTTCAGCAACTTTAAGACCAGAATTTTCAGCTTTTTTCCAAGAAGCAGAACCAGCACGTAAACCAACAGTTACGTCAACGCCTGAATCTTTAAGGTTAAGCGCGTGAGCGTGACCTTGTGAACCGTAACCAATGATTGCTACTTTCTTAGATTGGATGATAGATAAGTCGCAGTCTTTATCATAAAAAATTTGCATTGCTGTCTCCGCTAAAATGCTTTGGCTTCCGTTTGATTAGCGAATGTTAATGTGGTTCGCCAACCCCCTCCTCTCGGAGGAGGGAAGAATTTGTTAATAAAAAATTAGATTGTTAAAACTTTTTCGCCACGTGCGATACCAGACACACCTGAACGTACAACTTCAAGAATGGTATTTTCTGCCAACGCATCAATAAAACCATCAATTTTCTCAGTTGTACCCGCGATTTGAATCGTGTAAGTCGTTGGTGTCACATCCACGATTTGTCCGCGGAAGATATCTGCTGTGCGTTTAATTTCAGCACGCGCAGAACCCAAAGCTTTTACTTTAATTAACATCAATTCACGTTCAATGTGTGAACCTTCAGAAAGGTCAACCACCTTAACCACTTCAACAAGTTTGTTGAGTTGTTTTGTGATTTGCTCAATCTTGTGATCATCACCATAAGTCGTCAATGTCAAACGAGACATTGTTGGGTCTTCTGTCGGCGCAACGTTCAAAGTTTCAATGTTATAGCCACGTTGTGAAAACAAACCCACTAAACGTGAAAGCGCGCCAGATTCGTTCTCAATGAGAACAGAGATGATATGTCTCATGCTGTGCGCTCCCCTTTAGATAACCACATATCTGTCATAGATTGACCCGCGATTAACATCGGATAAACATGCTCAGTACGGTCAACCATCACGTTGATGAATACACATTTATCATTAATCGCCATTGCTTCTGCAAGCTTCGATTCAAGCTCATCGGCATGATCAATTTGAATACCTACATGTCCGTAAGCTTCCATCAACTTCGCAAAGTCAGGCAATGACTCAACATATGAACTTGAGTGACGACCTTCATAATTCATATCTTGCCATTGTTTCACCATACCTAAAGCGCGGTTGTTTAAGCACAAGATTTTAACATTTAGGCCATATTGCTTACATGTTGAAAGCTCTTGGATACACATCTGAATGGATGCTTCACCTGTAATACAAACAACTTGTTGGTCAGGGAATGCAAGCTTAGCCGCCATCGCATATGGAAGACCAACACCCATCGTGCCTAAGCCACCTGAGTTAATCCATTGACGTGGACGTGTGTATTTGTAATACAACGCACCAAACATCTGATGTTGACCAACGTCAGAAGTGATGATTGCTTGGCTGTTCGTTACTTTATCTAAAGCTTGAACAACTTGTTGAGGTTTCATCGTACCGTCAGTTGGTTTTTCATATTTCAAACCATGAACCTGACGCCACTCATTGATTTGTTTCCACCAATCCGCAATCGCTTCAGGATTTGGCTTAGAAATATTCAGCTGTTTTAATTGCGCTAACATTTCTTGAAGAACTGGCTCTACCGCACCCACGATTGGGATATGCGCCATGATTGTTTTTGAAATCGTCGCAGGATCGATATCAATGTGAATCACTTTCGCATTTGGACAGAATTTTGCAGGATTATTGGTTACACGGTCATCGAAACGCGCACCAACACATAGAATCACATCAGCGTGACCCATGGTCATGTTCGCTTCATATGTCCCATGCATACCCAACATACCAATAAATTGAGGATCATTACCAGGGAATGCACCTAGCCCCATCAATGTATTGGTTACTGGATAACCCAATAGATGCGCTAATTCAGTCAATAAATGTGATGCATTGCCTTGAACAACACCACCGCCCGTATAAATAATAGGACGTTTAGCATTGATCAATTCATCAATAGCTTTGCGGATCTGTCCAGTATGACCACGATGTGGCGGCTGGTAAGAGCGCATTTTTACTTTTTCAGGATATTCGTATGCAAATTTTTCAGCAGGGTTTGTTGCATCTTTTGGAATATCAACAACCACAGGACCTGGACGACCTGATGACGCGATATAGAAAGCTTTTTTAATAACCGCTGGAATTTCACTCGCATGACGCACTTGGAAACTGTGTTTCACGATTGGACGAGAAATACCAACCATATCCGTTTCTTGGAATGCATCTTCACCAATCAAATGGCTTGCAACCTGACCAGACAAAATCACCATTGGGATTGAGTCCATGTAAGCTGTCGCAATTGGTGTCACAGTGTTAGTCGCACCTGGACCCGAAGTCACCAGTACAACACCTGTCTTACCTGTTACGCGCGAGTATGCATCTGCCATATGACCAGCAGCTTGCTCATGACGCACGAGGTAATGATTAATTTTGTCTTGTTTGAATAGCGCGTCGTAAATGTGTAAAACTGCGCCGCCTGGATATCCAAAAACATGTTCAACGCCTTCGTCCGCCAATGCGCGAACAAGCATTTCACCACCAGATAAAAGTTCCAACGTATTCACCCTAATCTTATTTCCACGACGGTTATGGGAGACATAAGTCGTGTTTCATTCATTCGTTTGTATGCACTGTTATAGCACACATATTTCATCGTTTTTGCTGCAATAATAAAATTTTTCGATCACAACCGTTTGAGTTGCGACTGCATATTCAACATGTTGGGATAAACATATTTCTGCTATTTCATTGTCTCGGCTTAGAGACAACGTTATTGCAAGCTATGATATTTATTCGAAGGGTGATCGAACAAAACATATAAAACTAGAGCAGCATTTTTAGTTTTTTCACGACCAAAGTCAAGGTTTGCCGAAACCTTTTTATTGTTTATTTACCAACCGATTATTTTTCAAACGATAACTTTTGGTTGGATGATTTATAAAAAAAATTTCAAACACTTATTTTTAATATTTATATAAAACAATTTATACGCAAAATGATTTTTTTGATTAAAATAAAACCAATTAATCTTCATCAGTATCCAGCAAAATGCTGCGATATAAACGTGTAAAAGAACTCACTCCCCTCATATTTCTTTATAGGTGAAGTCATGAATTCACTAGCATCATCTTTAAAACTTTCTTGTTTAGCATCAACGGTTGTTTTCGTTTCTATTTATTCATCTATGGTGCAGGCAAAAGAATATTACAAATGGGTCGATCAAAATGGTTCAACCCACTACACCACTACCCCGCCACCAAAATCAGCAAAAAAGAAAGGTAAAGTTGAAACATATGGTTGGAAAGCACCAACAACCTCAGTCAATACCAATACAAACCCGAGCGAAGCTCCTCAAACCTCACAGACTCAAACGATACCAACGCAACAGCACACAAACGGTGCTTCAAATACTGAGTCACAAAACACAAATGCTGCTCCATTAAGCGAAACTCAAGTTTCAAATGAGTGAAATTGTCTTTTTGATCTTAATTTAAGTTTTGCATCCATTTTCAGTCTGTAAAATTCACTTTTAGGTGCGTTTTGCGCTATGCTGTGCGCTAAATTTTTTAACCGTTCTCTTGTATTACGTATATGACTACTCACATTGACTCTGAATACCAAGCCAGTGCGATTGAGCCCCAAGTTCAACAGAACTGGGAATCTCGCAAAGCCTTTAAAGTTGCCGACACTGTAGAAGGTCCACGTCGATATATCCTCTCGATGTTCCCTTACCCAAGTGGCAAACTGCATATGGGTCATGTACGTAACTACACGATTGGTGACGTGATCAGCCGCTTCCACCGTTTAAAAGGTGAAACTGTATTACAACCAATGGGTTGGGATGCGTTTGGTTTACCTGCTGAAAATGCTGCGATTGCACACCAAGTTGCACCGGCAAAATGGACCTTTGAAAATATCGATTACATGCGTAATCAGCTTAAAAAATTAGGTCTTGCGGTTGATTGGGATCGTGAATTTGCAACGTGTACACCAGAATATTATCGTTGGGAACAATGGTTATTCGTTCAGCTTTATAAAAAAGGCTTAATTTATCGTAAGCTTTCAACAGTGAACTGGGACCCTGTAGACCAAACTGTACTTGCAAATGAACAAGTAGAAAATGGTCGTGGTTGGCGTTCAGGTGCCTTGGTTGAAAAACGTGATATTCCAATGTACTACTTCCGCATCACTGACTATGCGCAAGAATTACTTGACGATTTAGACACACTCAAAGACGGTTGGCCACAACAAGTCCTTACGATGCAACGTAACTGGATTGGTCGCTCACAAGGGATGGAAATCACCTTCCCTTCAGCGAACCCAGACGTTTATGCAGATGGTTTAACAGTCTTTACCACACGTGCCGATACATTAATGGGTGTGACTTATGTTGCAGTTGCAGCAGAACATCCAATGGCATTAAAAGCTGCGGAAAATAACCCTGAACTTGCTGCATTTATCGAAGAATGCCGTATGGGTTCAGTGGCAGAAGCTGACCTTGCAACTGCTGAGAAAAAAGGCATGGCAACAGGTCTTTCTGTGAAGCACCCTGTAACAGGCGAAGAAGTTCCTGTTTGGATCGCAAACTATGTATTGATGTCATACGGTTCAGGTGCGGTGATGGCGGTTCCATCACACGATGAACGTGACTTCGAATTTGCCAATAAGTATGGCTTAATTATTAAGCAAGTCATTGATGCCAAAGGCGTTGATGATAATGATTTTGATGCGAAAGAATGGCAAGAATGGTACGGTTCAAAAGAAGGTAAATTGGTCAATTCAGGCGAATTTGACGGTTTAGACTTCCAAGGTGCATTTGATGCTTTCCTTGCAAAATTAGAACCACAAGGTCTTGCGAATGTAAAAGTTCAATTCCGTTTACGTGACTGGGGTGTATCTCGTCAGCGTTATTGGGGTTGTCCGATTCCAATGATTAACTGCCCAACCTGTGGTCAAGTGCCAGTTCCTGAAGATCAACTTCCTGTTGTACTTCCAACTGACGTTGTACCTGATGGTTCAGGTAACCCTCTCAACAAGATGCCTGAGTTCTATGAAACGAAATGTCCAAGCTGTAACGGTGATGCACGTCGTGAAACAGATACGCTGGATACATTTGTAGAATCATCTTGGTACTATGCACGTTATGCATCTCCAGACTTTACTGGCGGCATGGTAAAACCTGAAGCAGGTCAAACGTGGTTGCCTGTAAACCAATACATCGGTGGCGTTGAACACGCGATTCTGCATTTGTTATATGCACGCTTCTTCCACAAATTGATGCGTGATGAAGGCGTGGTACAAGGTAACGAACCATTCACCAACTTGTTAACGCAAGGTATGGTACTTGCTGATACCTATTACCGCGAATCTGAATCAGGTAAAAAAACGTGGTTCAACCCTGCTGACATCGAACTTGAGCGTGATGAAAAAGGTCGTATCACATCTGCAAAATACAAAGGTGATGGTCAAGACGTTATCGTTGGCGGTCAAGAAAAAATGTCGAAATCGAAAAATAACGGTATCGACCCACAAGCGATTATTGACCAATACGGCGCAGATACTGCACGTGTATTTATGATGTTCGCTGCACCACCTGATCAATCACTTGAATGGTCAGATGCAGGTGTGGAAGGTGCAAACCGCTTCTTAAAACGTGTATGGCGCTTGGCAACTGGTTTCCTTGAACAAGGTAATACTGCATCAGCGATTGATAAAGCTGCGCTTTCAACTGCGGCTCAAGACTTACGTCGTAAGACTCACGAAACCATCCAAAAAGTGGGTGATGACATCGAACGTCGTCATGCATTTAACACTGCGATTGCAGCGATGATGGAACTTCTGAATGCGAACAATAAGTTTGAAGCGAAAGATGACAACGATGTTGCTGTTGCACGTGAATCTATTACAACGCTTTTAACTTTGCTTGCACCATTTGCACCGCATTTAAGTGAAACGTTATTGGCGCAGTTTGGTATCGAGTTAAATGCAACATTATTCCCTCAAGTGGATGAATCTGCATTAACACGTAATACACAAACCATCGTGGTTCAAGTGAACGGTAAGCTTCGTGGCAAACTTGAAGTGCCTGTCGATGCATCGAAAGATGACATTCTGGCGCAAGCAAAAGCATTGCCTGAAGTACAACAATTCTTAACAGGTCCAACCAAGAAAGAAATCGTTGTTCCGAATAAATTAGTGAATTTGGTGGTTTAAGAACCTTAAAGCCTCACTGAGTAAGATATAAAGCACAGCTTTAGATCAAAGCGCAAGAAAGGGAGGTTTGGAGGGATTTAATCTCCCTTGCGAAGCATTGCTTCTCACCTCTTTTAAAAGGAGGGGAATATAAGGATTTCACAATTCCCAAACAAAGCCCGTTGCCAGTCAACGGGCTTTGCACATACAATCAGAATATTCAAAATTTATCCTGCGTCTCAGGAAATACACAGAGGATCTACAATGCATTTGAGCAAACGTTTAGCTATTGCTGTTCTAACTTTAGGCTTAAGCGCAACTATGGTCGGCTGTGGATTTCATCTAAAAGGGACCAATCCAACTTCAACGCCACTGGCTTATACAAAGCTTGAATTGGCACTCCCTGCCAATACTTCAGATTTAGAGCGTAAACTCAGTGTTTATCTCACTGCTGCAGGTGTGCAACTGAGTAATTCCAACGATGCATATGTATTACGTATCATCGACTATAAGCCAATTCGCCATGAGCTCAACGGCAAACTCATTGAAGTTCTACTCAGACTTTCTGTGACTTTCCAAATCGAAGATCGTCAAGGTAACTTGGTGACAAAACCTCGAACTTTAACTGCGACACGTACATATCAATATAATGTTGCAACCGTGAACACAGATGATCAACAAAATAAATATCTCAGTGAAATCTTAATTGACGATGTTGCTCAACAGATCTCTCGTCAAATTGCTGCAAACCGTCTGCCAAAAGCAGAAGCAAATGTACTGTTACCTGTGCAACAAACTTTTGAACCTACTGCCTCTGAAAATCCGTAACTCAGAATGAAGTTAGATTATCTACAAGCATTAAAACGTGTAAACGAAGCACGTGGTGCATGGGTATTACATGGTCAAGAACCTTTACTTGAGCAAAATCTTTTAGATGCTTTCCGTCAAAGTTGGATCATCAATCACGTGGAAAGAGAACGCTATGACATCCAAAGCGTTGCTGATTGGAAAAATGTATTTAATGCACTCAACAGCCTTTCTCTTTTTTCACAAAATCTCGCAGTAGAGGTCCATGGCAACATTAAGCCAGATGCCAATGCGTTAAAGTTACTCAAGCATTATATCCAGCATAATGAACACAACTTGTTGTTGATCATTATGCCTAAGCAAGATAGCAGTAGCTTAAAGTCGGCGTTTTTTCAAACGATTGAAGCCAATGGCGTCTTGGTTCCTCTTACAGCAACTTATGCGCAAGATCGTCAGCGTATACTCAGCATAGAAGCTGATAAAATTGGGATTCAACTGAGCCAAGATGCATGGCAATGGCTCGAAGTCCACCACGAACATAATTTATTGGCTGCTAAAAACAGCTTAATGCGTCTGGCAGACACGTTCCCCGATGTACAGCATCTTGAAATGCAACATTTGCTCGAATGCTTACAAGATCAATCACGCTATACCACTTTTGACTTAAGCGATGCATTAATTTCAGGCAACCTAAGTCAAGCGATCAAAATATACCAATATTTAGTCGAAGCTGGCGAACCACACAGTTTAGTATTATGGACGGTAAGCAAAGAAATGCGCTTACTGATGCAACTTTTTGAGCAACCACAAAATGCATTACAACTCGGCATCTGGAAAACCAAAGTCAGTCTTTATCAACAAGCCTTGAGACGTCTTAATCCCAAGCAATTTCTCACATGGCCACAATTGCTATTAAGAATCGATGCTGCCATCAAAGGCAAAAATAATGAAAATCCAGAACACCTCATGCAACAAGCCATTGCTGAATTATGTGGAAAAACCTTGTTTGCTTAGTTAACGAGCAAGGTCTATTTATAACTATAAAAATGATTATTGATTTTATTTAAGAAAAATACACTTTTTATCCTTATTTCATCATTATAATTCGCTTAATTTCCGTCATTTTTCAATATCGCCATGCAAAAAATAAAACCAACGAAATTGATTATCATCGCGATCATTACGATTGCAGCTATCGCTTTAGCTTGGTATTTCTTTAAACCTAAAGATGAGCAACCTCAGTTTATTACCGCTGAAGTGACACGTGGTGATATTGAAAACTCTGTCCTTGCAACAGGTGTATTAGAAGCGACCAAAATGGTTAGCGTTGGTGCACAGGTTTCAGGTCAGGTGAAAAAAATGTATGTGCAATTGGGCGACCAAGTCAAACAAGGTCAACTGATTGCTCAAATCGACTCCGTTCGTCAGGAAAATGATCTAAAAACAGCTGAAGCCAGCATTAAAAATCAGTTGGCTCAATTGGCAGTCAAACAAGCAAATCTGACTAAAGTTGAGGCGGAATATAATCGCCAAAAAGCCATGTATGCCCAAGATGCAACTTCTCGTGCCGAATATGAGTCCGCATTAGCAAGTTATAAAACTGCTCAAGCCGATATCGTCGCGATGAATGCTCAAATCGAGCAATCTCGATTGTCACTGGCGACGACCAAAGAAGATTTAGGCTATACCCGTATCGTTGCTCCGATGGATGGCACAATTGTGGCAATTGTGACTGAAGAAGGTCAAACAGTGAACGCGAATCAAAGCGCGCCAACCATCGTGAAATTAGCAAAACTTGACACCATGACGGTTAAGGCTGAAATTTCTGAAGCAGATGTTATGCGTGTTGAGGAAGGTCAAACTGTTTATTTCACTACTTTAGGTAATAGCGAGAAAAAGCATTACGCAACACTGCGTCAAGTTGAACCTGCACCTAACTCAATCAATACAGAAACCAACAACTCAAATTCATCTTCATCAAGCACAGCTGTGTATTACAACGCTCTATTCGATGTTCCTAATGAAGATGGAAAATTGCGTATTGATATGACTGCTCAAGTTTATATCGTGTTAGATGAAGTAAAGAATGCACTGACTATTCCATCTTCTGCTGTTCAAAGCTCTAATCGTCCTGCTCGCCAGCGTGGTGCAAATGCGGGTTCCAATGCTCAAGAACGTAATGAACAAGCTCGTGGTGAAGGGCGTGCCGAACGTTCATCAGCTGATCGTCCTAAGCGTTTAGAATTAACCGCTGAGGAAAAGAAATTAGTCGATCAAGGTAAAGCTTCCATGGCTATGGTACGCGTACTTCAAGCAGATGGCACAGCCAAACCGACCCCTGTTCTTATCGGTCTAAATAACCGTGCAACAGCACAAGTTTTACGCGGTTTAAAATTAGGCGATAAAGTTGTAATTGCGGATGGCTCTGATTCATCAAATGACTCAGCTAAACGTGGCGCACGTGGTGGCGCTGGTCCAATGAGAATGTAATTATGAGTCAGACGAGAACACCTCTACTCGAGGTCAAAAACCTGACCCGTGAATTCCCTGCTGGTGAATCTACTGTGCAAATTCTAAAAGGGGTAAATCTTGAGATTTATCCTGGAGAATTGGTTGCCATTGTAGGTCAATCAGGCTCAGGAAAATCAACACTGATGAACATCTTAGGATGTTTAGATAAACCGACCAATGGTAGCTACAAGGTTAAGGGCCGCGAAACACGTGAGCTAGAACCTGATGAACTTGCTCAATTACGCCGTGAATATTTCGGATTCATCTTCCAGCGCTACCATTTACTTGGTGACTTAAATGCAGCTGGTAATGTCGAAGTCCCTGCGATCTATGCCGGCGCTGAGGCTTCTGAACGCCATGATCGTGCAGTTCAGCTTTTGTCCGATTTAGGTCTAGGTGAAAAAACCCAAAACCGCCCGAGCCAACTTTCGGGCGGTCAGCAACAGCGTGTCTCAATTGCTCGCGCGTTGATGAATGGCGGTGATGTTATTCTCGCCGATGAGCCTACTGGGGCATTAGATAAAAACAGCGGTATTGAAGTGATGCGTATTTTACGCGAACTGAATGCCAAAGGTCATACCATCATTCTCGTTACTCATGATCACAATGTTGCCAAAAATGCGACTCGTATTATTGAGATTTCAGACGGTAATATTATTTCAGATGAACCCAATGTTCCTGAGATTGATGATGGCTTTGAACGTGAAGAATTGATTCGTGCTGAGCAAAAGAAAACATCGTCTTGGCGGTCAGCTTTAGACCGTTTAGGTGAAGCTTTCCGCATGGCGCTTCTGGCCATGAATGCTCATCGAATGCGTACTTTTTTGACCATGCTCGGAATCATTATCGGGATCGCATCTGTCGTTTCGGTTGTCGCACTTGGTAATGGATCACAAAAACAAATTTTAGAAAATATTAGTAGTTTGGGCACCAATACCATTACGGTCTACCAAGGACGTGGTTTTGGTGATAACTCCCGATCTTCTCAGGCTAAGACCTTAATCCCTGCTGATGCTGATGCGTTAGCGGAACAGCCTTACGTAGATGGTGTAAGTCCTTCAGTCAATAGTTCTGTCACGGGAAGATATAAAGATGTAGAGGCATCCACGACAGTCAATGGCGTGAGTGAAGACTTTTTCTATGTGCGTGGTTTAACATTTAAATCAGGTCAACCATTTGACAAACATAGTGTTACTGAACAAGCCCAAGATGTTGTGATTGATACCAATACCCAAAAGACATTCTTTAGCGATGGTACGGATCCTATTGGTCAAGTAATTCTATTGGGCAGTGTACCTAGTCGTATTATTGGTATTGTAGATGCTCAACAAGGTGCAATGGGTAATTCAGATAGTCTCAATGTCTATCTCCCTTACTCAACCGTCATGAGTCGAATGCTTGGACAATCGAATGTGAGAAGCATCATCGTTCGTGTAAAAGATGAATATTCAAGCACAGCTGCTGAAAATGCAATCTTGAATTTACTCGTTCAACGTCATGGTGCTCAAGATGTCTTCACACAAAATGCGGACAGTATTCGTGAAACCATCCAGCAAACTACCGCTACAATGACTTTACTTATTTCTGCGATTGCTGTGATTTCTTTGGTCGTTGGTGGTATCGGTGTCATGAACATTATGTTGGTGTCTGTCACTGAACGAACGCAAGAAATTGGTGTACGAATGGCCGTGGGTGCTCGACAAAGCGATATTTTGCAACAATTCCTGATTGAAGCCGTATTGGTCTGTATTTTAGGCGGTATCCTTGGGGTGTTGTTGTCACTGGGAATTGGTCAACTGATTACACACTTTGCTGGTGGCACGTTCCAAATGGCGTATTCAACCACATCAATAATAGCTGCATTCGTTTGTTCAAGTTTAATCGGGATCGTATTCGGTTTTATCCCAGCACGAAATGCTGCTCGTTTAAATCCTGTCGATGCACTGTCAAGAGAATAATAAGGTATAACTATGCGTAATCAACTTCATAAACTGTTCATGACCTTAGCATTAACAGGCTCTTTAGTCGGCTGTGCGGCTGTAGTGAAAACGCCTTATCAAGCTCCTGCAGTCAATATTCCACAGGGCTTTCAAAACAGCCAGCAACTCAGCCAAAATATCCACCAACAGGCTTTTCATGATCAATGGTGGACATTATTTGGTGATGCACAGCTCAACCAATTGGTTGAACAAGTAATTGCCCGTAATACTGATTTAGCTGTTGCTGGGATTAATTTGCAACAAGCACGCATTCAAGCCAAGCAATCTGAAAGTCAGCAAGGTGTGCGTATTGGCAATGCAGGTGCATCGGTCGGTCATCGCTTTAGTTTAGATGGTGATGGCGATTCTTCAAATGGTATTTCACTGAACTATCCTGGCTTAAGCTATGAGCTAGACTTGTTCGGTAAATTGGCCAATCAAACTGAAGCCTCTCGATGGGAAGCGCTTGCGACTGAGCAAGATTTACAAGCCACTGCACAAAGCCTGATTGCGACAACTGCACAATTGTATTGGCAATTGGGATATCTCAACGAACGCCTATCTGTGGCTCAACAAAATTTGGCGAGTACGCAGAAAACTTATGAATTAGTGCAAACCCAGTATCGAGCTGGGGCGGTATCAGGTCTTGATTTAACATCAGCTGAACAAGCTGTTCAAAGTCAAAAAGCTACGTTAAGTCAGATCGAACAGCAAAAAGTTGAAACTCGAACTGCTCTTGCGGTATTGCTCAATCAACCTGTGCAACAGTTGAATATCTCGGAGCCACAGCGTTTACCACACTCTGCCCTACCGCAAATTCAATCGGGCTTACCAGCTGAGCTTTTATCGCGCCGTCCTGATTTGCAAGCAGCCGAGTTACGTTTACGCAAAGCACTTGCCAATAAAGATGCGAATAAAGCCAGTTATTACCCTTCGATTAATTTAACGGGTAGTATAGCTACTGGAGGCTCAAGCACTTCGCTCAGCAATGTTCTGTCGAATCCTGCGGCAATATTGGGTGCGGGTCTTACACTACCCTTCTTGCAATGGAATGACATGAAACGTGATTTACGTGTGAACGAATTGGATTATGAAAAGTCAATTATTCAATACCGTCAGACCTTATACAAAGCTTTTGCCGATGTTGAAAATGCGTTATCTGCACGCAATGAAATAGACAAACAAGTCGCTTTACAAGAACGTAATGTTCAACTCGCTGAGAAAACGGAACAACTCACGCAAGTGCGTTATAAGAATGGTGCGATTGCGCTGAAGAACTTGATCGATGCCCAGCGCACTACTCGTGAAGCACGTTTGAGTTTGGTTCAAGCCAAACAGACTCAGTACAATGCTTATGTGATGTTACTGCAAGCATTGGGTGGCAGTCCGATTCAGCAGTTACCGTGATTTCAAGTAAAAAAGCCCGCAAGGGCTTTTTTTAAACTGATCTATTTTCAAGTTGTCTTTCAAACTACAAATACCAAAAATTTGATCATCACAATATTACAAAACCGAACTTTCTCTATTTTTATACTTTTATTATGATATCTAATATAATTTCTTTAATTTGCTGAATAATAAGATGATCAAACAAAATTTAGTTGCTCTTTTATGTTCTACAATTGCTCTGACTGCTTGTGCAAAATCTAAGACTGAATCAGCAATTTCAGAGCCAACATCAAAACATTCTGTAAGTTCTAAACAAGACCCTGTTTTACAAAAGAGAATTGATCAGCTAGTTGAAAAAACTAAAAAGAATATGATTTTTGTTGAAGGTGGCGAATATCTCATGGGAGACTTCGGACTTGTTACTCCTGAACTTGAAAAAACTGTTCCAAATAGTGCAGCTTTAAAAAATCCAAAAGGAAATACTTTAGATCCTCACGAACAAAAACTACCTTTTACTCCTGATGATGATAATAAGCCTCCTCACAAGGTAATACTTGATTCATTTGAAATGACTAATAATAAAATTACATTAGCTGATTTTTTAATTTATCTAGATGCAAATAACATTACTCATCCAGAATATTTAGACGATTATCCTAAAGCAGTATTCGATAAATTGCCAGCTGGTGCCAATTGGCAACAAAGTCAAAATTATTGTATATGGTTAGGTAAACAAATAGGGAAAAAAATGAATTTGCCAACTGAAGCACAATGGGAATATGCAGCTCGTAATAAAGGGCAATATGTTGCCTATGCAACCAACAATGGCAATATAGAAAATGGCGTTAATGTTTTCAGCTTTTCTCAATATAGAGAAATTGGTGAGAAATATGGATATCATAACTTTAGTCACCTGCCTGTATTAGGAGAAACTCCACCTAATCCTTTAGGTTTCTATGATATGGTCACTAATAATAAAGAATGGGTCCTCGATTGGTATGATGAAGATTATTATAAAACATCCGAGATAAATAACCCTAAAGGACCTAAATTTGGACAATTTAAATCTGTAAGAAGTTCAGCGGCTCAAGGAGGTGATAATGCAAAACATGGAGAGGGTATCAACATAGTTAGGAAAAAAGCTGATCCTAAAGCTGTAAGTGAAGGCACTGATGGTAAAATCCGCGATGCAAGTAAATCTTTTTCATTTAGATGCACAGCTTAAATTTTTAATGAGATTCTAATTTCCTAATTTAAATTTAGAATCTCATGAAATTAAGCGTTATAAGATTGATGAGGATTATCATTTTCTAAATCATCAAACATTTCTATATCTGAAGCTATTAGTAAATCATTGTCACTACCAGAATTATCACTTTCAAAAGCAATTAAGTTATATTCTGGGCTATCTAGAGTTACAATTGCTGCACCTAATGGATATTTTTCTATTAACGAGCATCTGAGTCGAATATACTCATCTAAGAGTGAATTGCCTGTTTTTGGTGGGGATATACATGATCGACCTTCACTAATTGCATCATTTACCTCATACTGGTTGGCTAACATTCTACCATTATTGAGAAAGAAGATAACTCGAGACTCCATCCAAGCAATTGACTCTTTAGACTTCGCACCATTAGGAGTCATATGTTGCAATGTATTATCCCAAGCTGATTTAGTCACAATAGATTTAAAAATTGTTATAATCGCTTTTTTCCGCTCAGGCATGAAATGCAGTTCTATATTATTTACGTCTATTTTTGGCCGATCGAATAGATTTGAAAAAGTCTCGTCATTCATTAATGCAAATAACAAAATACCTTTTGCTTCAGGTGTCGCATAAAGTAAAAAGTTAGAACTATTATTAATTCTTATAGCAAGTTCTTTTATCTCTCTCGATTTTTTGAACTTATTAGATAAAGTGATATACATTTCTTCAATTTGTTCAACTGTATGGTACGCAAGTTTTATACCCTCAATAATTGTTACCAGCTGAATTTCCTTCCAATAAGTAAATGCATCTTCAGCAATATAAGGTAATAATTTAGTCCCATTTTGAATTAGTTGATAATTTAAACATTTATTGAATTGAACTAACGTATTTGCACCGACAGTTAGTTCAATTTCCCCTTTAGCTCCAACGCCTGCACAAAGTGAGGCTTTAGCTTTAACTCGAAATTGCCCATCTCTAAAATAAATTTCAAAATTATATCCTGCGCCACCACCAATCTGACCAGTTAATTTTGGTGTTACAGACGCAATATTTTCAAATTTTTTGGATTCTGGTGACAGCCATTCTAGGCCTACTCCAACTTTTATCCCTCCCTCTGCACCAGCAAATACATCTATTCCTGCTTTAGCATTAGCATTCACACCTTTCTGTGATTTAACTTCTTCCCCTTCTTTAGCAACAACAAAAGTCGGGCGTTTATTCCTATTATCATAGTTTTCTGATAATGAACTTGAATTATGCTCTATGTTCCCATCTGCAGAAAGCTCAGGTTCACCTGCTAAACTGAAACCTAAATTAAGACCAATTCCCAAAGCAGCCTTAGCACCTACAAAGGCACTTACTTCACCACTAATTATAGATCTCATCGCTCCCAAATAAATATCTCTATATTTAAGACTAAATCCTGCTCGACTGGGAATACATAAATTAGCTTTGAAGGCTTTTTCAACTAGTACAAGCTTTCCTTGTGCAGTTGCATTAACTTTAACTCCAATCTCTCCTTTTAGAGGATTCCAATTAGCACTACCTGATGCAGATGCGCCACCTACTGCTCTTAACCATTGCGCATCCCTAGTTGTATCAAACGAATCGGAATGTTGAATATTCTCATAGAAAGCGCCACCTACACCATTTGGCCAATCTGCATACCCATCTTTTTTAAACCATTCATATTTAACCAGATCTAAATTCACTTTCTTAAGTTCTTCAAATCCAGCCTTTTGTAATTCTGGCGTGATTTTCTTATTCTTAACAGAATCTTGAAGTCCTTGGGTCAATTTATCTATTTTAAAATTAGCTTTGTTAAGACGTTCAAGCTTGTATTTTTGGTAACGAGACATTCTCAGATATTTGCGTTTAAAGCCCGATTGAACTCGATTAGAATCTTTAACGGAATGCGACGTAGCAACAAATAATTCCACCAAATCATTTTTGGCTTTATAATTTGTATTTAAATGAGTTTGTATTTTTTTATCTACTTCATCTATCTCTTTATCTAATTTCGCAATCTCTGCTTGATTTGCTTCACGGTTCTCTAGCAATAAAGCTCTTCTTTCTTTAAGCTCGACTGAATTATATATAACAGTCTCCAATTCCGAACTTTCTTTCTCAAACTTTGCAAAATTTTGAGGATCTAAAACACATACTTCACAGTTTAACAAATCAAATAGAAACGGTAATTTTGTAGATTGTTGCAAATTTGCTTTTGTATCAGCAGGTTTTTCAGTTTGAGCTTTAACAGCAGGCCATTTTATAGTTTGATAATTATTTGTTGAAAATGAAAAATATGGCGTAATCGAATCTAATTCCACTTGTTTTTCAATCTCCCCCTTTTTAAATTTTACAAAAATCACCTCACCTTTAATGGTATAAATAACAGGAGTTAACCCCTTAATATTTGTCTTTTTAATTTTTATATCACTTCTAGAAATTTTTTTAGGTTTGTTATTTTCCAATGTATATAAATCAAATTCTACATTTGATAATGGTTTTTGAGTATTTGCATCGATAAGCTTATAGCAATAGTACTGCTTCACTTGAATATCTAAACTTATTAATGAATTAACATTTTTAGTGATTTCAAAACCATGCAATAAAATATCAGAGTTTTGTTTAATCCGTGAAATCTTATTAGTTTGACCATTTCGTGATAACCATATTGCATACTTACCTATGGGTAAATCAATAATTTCTGTATAGCCATCATTATTTGTCTTTGAAGATCTACTTTTATAATGAGAAATAATCTCTTTTCTATCAGGAAATATATTTTTTGGGTTACCTAATTTTATTTTTTGATCTAATATATATTTATTAAACTCTTTAACATTATGTTCAGCTTTCTCAATATTAGCTAGTGTAGGTATACCAAAAATAGAATTTTGTTTTTCTTTTTCAAAATCATTTATACTCTGATCATATTTAGTAATTATATAATTTGTATTTGAAATATTTGTAACCTTACCAGTCGGTAACTCTTTAATAAATAATTTTAATCTTATTTTACTCATTTGTATTTTCTCTTAAGATTTGATAGCTATTATTTTCTTCTGGTAAATCCTCAAGTGTAATAGACACTTGCTGTGGTCCTTTTGTAACAATTTTTTTCGTTCTACCCTGATCATTAGTTTTACCTGCTATTTCCTCACCACTTGGCAAAGTAATTACATACTTACGATTTTTTATAGGTTTACCTACGGCATTTTTTGCAATATAGGTTAGATAATAATCAGGTAGTAAAGCTAATTCAGGCTGTCGTGTATTGACTTTCTCACCTCCAATAAACTTATGTTGCCCCGCCTTCGCTTCAAACTTCCCGCCCGTGGTTGGTAATATCCCAGAACTATTTAGTTTCACTTGAGAGCCGCCTGCAGTTAGATTAATTTCATTCGGACTGGTGATATAAATCGTATCTTCCGTGGAAATAATCTGCACACCCTTTCTGGCAATCAGATCAGCACCATCCCCTTGAGCTTGAATCTCGATCTTGCCTTTCCCTGCATACAGTCGTGCTCCTTCTTGAGCGGCAAATAAGCTGATCTTTTTACTGGCATGACTGAGGATGCTGTCTTGGGTGCTGGTGTTAACGCTTCCTTGTGCAATCTGGTTGATCTGCCCATCTGCACTGAGGTGGATGTCTTCGTTACTTTCTATTGCAATTGAACTTGGTGAAGCCAAGAGCATGATCGCTTGTTTGAAAGCTGCGGCTTTGCTTTGGTCTTCGCTCTCTAAGTTCTTGAGATAGC
>NZ_JBWYIR010000010.1:0-150376 GCF_056779855.1 Acinetobacter sp. ANC_7654
AATCACCATTACCTGCGTTGTTGTTGACGATCACTAAGTCTTTAATACCGAGTTCAATTAAGCCATCGATGAGTTCAGCAGGCTGACCTGCAGTACCAAACCCACCAATCATAATGGTTGAACCGTCTTTAATTTGGGATAAAGCTTCAACTAAAGACTGTGACGATTTATCGATCATCCAACAACTCCCTCTGTACAACATATTTTAATATTTGGGGAATCCACGATTAGCGCAATTTCAATCTGGACGGAGATTGAAATATGCAACTAAATCGCTTGGATTCCGTCACTCCATTCTTGATAAATTAAAAAGCTTGAGCTACCTTGAAAAAAGGTTTTTGTACGATTTACAGATTTTTTGTTCGATGATCGAACAATATCTTGAGTATATTGCTCAAGATTCTAAATCAGCATCAATAATTCAATTTTTAAAATAGCAAGGAAAATGCTGTGTCTACAGAATCAGACCCAAGGAACAGACAACTTCAAAATCCAGATAATAAAAAGTGGATTCGTCATGAAGACTTTATTGCAGGTATCAGCAAAGGACTGGCTATCCTAGATTGTTTTGCAAATGACCGTCACCGTTTAAATGTGACCATGGCTGCAGAAAAAACTGGGTTGACTCGAGCCGCTGCAAGACGACATTTAATGACTTTAGAATATTTAGGTTATTTAGAGTTTGATGGTCATTACTATTATTTAACACCTAAAATTTTAAAATTTTCAGGTGCATATTTAAGTGGTGCACAGCTGCCTAAAATTGCTCAGCCATTGTTGAATTTACTTACTCAGCAAACCTCTCTCATTTATTCCGTGATGGTATTAGATGGCTACGAAGCTATTACGATTGCACGTAGTGCAGCGCATCAACAGACTGATCGTGTTAATCCTTATGGATTACATTTAGGTAACCGACTACCCGCTCATGCGACATCTGCAGGGAAAATTTTATTAAGTTATTTATCCAAGGAAGCACAACAAGAATGGTTGGAAAAATATCCACTCAAAGCACTCACCAAATATACGTATACCGATAATGAGAAATTTATAAAATTATTAGCAGAAGTTAGAGCTGATGAATATTGTTACTCAGCTGAAGAACATGAGTTAGGCGTACATGCTTTGGCTGTACCTATTCACAATCATCGTGCTGATGTTGTCGCAGCATTGAACATTGTGTCACCGACAGGTAAAACCAGTAAGGAATATTTAATTCAGTATATTCTGCCCTTATTACAGCAAACCTCGATTGAATTTAGACAATTTGTTTAATAAAAAAACACACCAAATTGTGGAACAATTTGGTGTGTGCTAAAAATTAGCCAATGGATTAAGCTTAACTTCGAGGATTAACTCGCTTTTTGGAGTGGTAGTCCAACATAGTTTTCAGCAAGCGTAGTTTGCCCTGCTTCTGAACCAAGAATATAACTTAATTCAGCTTGTTTGATTTTATGCTCGAATTCGGTTTCTGTCTCAAAACGATGTAATAAATGAGTCATCCACCAAGAGAAACGCTCTGCTTTCCATACACGTTTTAAGCAATTTTCAGAATACTGCTCAATCCCCTGCTCAGAACCCGTTTGATAATATTCAATGAGAGCTTGAGAAAGATACGCAATATCAGATGCAGCGAGGTTTAAACCTTTAGCTCCTGTTGGCGGTACAATATGAGCAGCATCACCCGCCAAGAACATTTTACCAAAACGCATTGGCTCAGTGACAAAACTACGTAATGGCGCAATACTCTTCTCAATTGATGGACCAGTCACGAGCTTTTCACGGCTTTCAGGATCTAGACGATTTTTTAACTCTTCCCAAAATTGCTCATCTGACCAATTTTCAACTTTATCCGTTAACGGTACTTGTAGATAATAGCGACTTCTCGTGTTAGAACGCATACTGCATAATGCAAATCCACGATCAGATTGCACATAAATTAGTTCCTCCGCAACAGGAGGTACATCTGCCAATACCCCTAACCAGCCAAATGGATAGACTTTCTCAAAAGTTTTAATTTTGTCTTCTGGCACACTGGCACGGCACACACCATGGTACCCATCACAACCTGCGATAAAATCACATTCAACTTTAACTTGCTGACCATTATGCTCAAAAGTAACACTTGGTTGACCGTAGAAATCATGTACTTGAACGTTAGCTGATTCATAGTATGAAGTGAGTTGAGCCGCTGTGCGAGCCTGCATTAAATCTTTGGTGACTTCAGTTTGGCCATATACCGTAACTTGTTTACCACCCGTCAACTGCGTTAAATCAACACGGTGCTTTTCACCATTGGTTAGAATTTCAATACCCTGATGAGGTAACCCTTTTTCACGGAGTTGCTGATCTACACCAGCTTCAGTCAATAAATCTACTGAAACTTGCTCTAAAATCCCAGCACGGATTCGACTGGCAACATATTCAGCACTGCGCTGTTCAATTAAAATATGATCAATACCCGCTTTATATAGCAGTTGACCGAGTAATAAACCTGCTGGACCTGAACCAATAATCGCGACTTTGGTTTTTAAAATTTCCATATTGCAAACACCCTCAATTTTTTTCCTTTTGTAAAACCTAATGAAATTCCAACTGAGGTACTAGACTTTAGCCCTAAATACGACCGAATTTAGTGACAAATGACCGATCATCGGACAAGATATCAGAATTAAAGGGTGTAAATCAGAGCAATATCATGCGCAATGAATTGATTTCAAATGCTAAAAATAAAGAAGTAATTCAATATGATGATTATATTGCAGGCCTTGCTAAAGGTTTGAATCTATTAGAGTGCTTTGGTGTTGAACGTCAAAAATTAAATGTCACCCAAATTGCTGAACGTACAGGATTGAGTCGAAGCGCAGCACGACGATATTTAAGAACTTTAAAATTTTTAGGTTATTTAGACACAGATGAACATTTTTATTGGCTCACCTACAAAGTTTTACGCTTTTCAAGTGCTTATCTAAGCTCTGCATATTTGCCAAAAGTCGCTCAACCTATGCTGAATTTACTCAGTATCAAAACTGCACTGAGCTATTCAGTCACGGTACTCGATGAACATGAAGTAGTACCTGTTGCGAAAAGTGTTCCTCAACAGAACGAATCATCTAAAATGAGTCCGTTGGGTATTCATCTAGGTAATCGCCTTCCAGCCTACGCCACCTCAACAGGTAAAATACTACTCTCAAGATTGAGCCATGATGAACTTAATCAATGGCTTGCACAATATCCACTCAAGAGATTAACGCCTTTTACCATCATAGATCATCAAAAGTTTATAAACACTATTGCAACTGTTCAAAAACAGGACTATTGCATTTCTACAGAAGAACATGAATTGGGAATTATTGCTTTAGCTGTCCCTATTCTCAACATGCAAGGTGATACTGTAGCCGCACTCAACTGTATCGGATCCAGCCACAGAATTACAGAAACATATTTAATCCAAAATATTTTGCCCCAGCTTAAACAAGTAGCTCATGATTTGCGCGCTATTTTATAAAATTCGGAAGATTCGAATGAACTTTTAAGATTTTTTTCCTTTCTTTAACTGAGGCGTTCATTTTTTTAATCCCTAGTACTTTAGTATATTTTTCAAGTACTTCTTCGCAAATATGGATCCATTTAATCTAAAATATATCTAAGTTAATATTTTTTTGCTTGAATTTGGATCCAATAATGCTAAATTCATGCACATTGCAGACGTGTTGATTATTTCATCAATACCAGAATATGGACGGGTTCTGACTGCGATGAACACCTTAAACATTACTAGGATGACTTCTGAAGTCTGCCTACGTTAATGACATGTTATCACATGCCACACGTAGTGCTTTTCAATGAGGTCTTATTCCATGGAGAAAGTAAATGGTTCAGAACCCGCGTGAGGAAATGAATAACAAGACCATGAATGGGTTTCAGTGGTTTGTTATCGGTATCTGTATTTTATTAAATGTTATTGATGGCTTTGACGTTCTTGTCATGGCCTTTACTGCTGCATCTGTTTCTGCCGAGTGGGGACTGACTGGCGCTGAACTTGGTGCACTATTGAGTGCTGGCCTATTTGGTATGGGTGCTGGCTCACTATTTCTTGCACCTTGGGCTGACAAAATCGGTCGCCGCCCACTCATCTTACTTTGCCTACTTATCTCTGGAGTAAGTATGGTTGCAGCATCATTTGCTCAGACTGCAATGCAACTTGGCATGATGCGTTTTGTGACTGGTTTAGGCATCGGCGGTATTCTCGCAAGTAGTAATGTTATTGCAAGTGAGTACGCATCTCTGCGTTGGAGAAGTCTCGCAGTCAGCTTACAATGTACAGGTTACGCGATTGGTGCAACCGTTGGTGGGATTATTGCAATTGCGCTTATCAGCAATTTCGGATGGCGTGCAGTCTTCTTAACAGGTGGTTTAGCGACTTTATTCATGTTGGTCGTGTCTTATTTCACCTTACCAGAATCACTTGATTACCTTTTGGTTAAACAGCCAAAAAATGCTCTAGAACGTATTAATGTTTTAGCAAAGAAAATCAATATTACCCCATTACAGCAACTTCCTACGGTCACTATGACCAGCGAACAAGCAAAGAGTGGTTTGGCACGTTTGTTCAGCCCTAAATTGGCACTTCAAACGATTTGTATCTGGTTTAGCTTCTTCTTCGTTATGTTTGGTTTCTACTTCGTCATGAGTTGGACACCAAAAATCTTATCTGCAAATGGGATGACCACTGAACAAGGTGTAACAGCAGGTGTCCTGATTAGTGCTGGCGGTATGTTTGGTGCTGCGCTGTTAGGTCTGATTAGTTCACGTATCCGTATTTACTATGTTCAAGCGACTTTCCTTGCCTTAACTGCAATCTTGATCTGGTTATTTGTGAACAGTACTGGTTCACTCATGATCGCATTCATTCTTGCTTTATTCCTTGGCATGATGTCAAACGGATGTGTCGCAGGTCTATATGCGATGTCTCCTGCAATCTATGATGCTGATGTTCGTGCGACTGGTGTAGGTTATGCGATTGGTTTTGGTCGTGTAGGCGGTATTTTGTCTCCACTAGTTGCAGGTGCTTTCCTCGACAGTGGTATCTCATCACTTGTACTTTACGGTTATTATGCGTTGGCATTCGTTGCAGCCATTATCATGGTATTAAGCATTTCAAAACTCAAAAATAAAGAAACTGCACAATTGCATTTCCAACAACCAACATCTGCATAATCATTTTTTAAATACTTTAGAGCTAGACAAGACGTCTAGCTCCACTTTTCATATAGGGACAATAATGAGATTTTCTGCAATCTTTTTAGGGGTAATTGCGTCTGGATTTCTATCAACAACGCAAGCAAATTCATTTATAGATGATGCATCAGTCAATCTAACAGCTCGCAATTTTTATTTTGATCGCGCATATACACAAGATGCATCAGGTAAAGATCAGAAAGACTGGGCTCAAGGTTTTATCTTTAAAGCTAATTCAGGCTATACACCAGGTACCGTAGGACTAGGTTTAGACATTATGGCACTGGCAGGTTTTAATCTTTTAGGCAGTGATGCCGACGATTATGCAGCTTCGGGATTACTGCCAACCAGTCCATCAGGTAAAGCTGATCAGTATGGAGAAATTCGCTGGACGGCAAAAGCGAAAGTGGGCAAATCGACTTTACATGGGGGTACACTCGCACCAATGTTCCCTGTTTTGTTCTCTTCACCAGCTCGTTTATTCCAGCAAAATTATCGAGGTACACATCTTCAAATCAATGAAGTGGATAATTTGAAAATTCATGCCCTGTATGTGGATCGTGTGAATCAACGTGATTCAACAGATTATGAAAAAATTAAAGTTGGCAATCCTAATAATCGATTTAAGACTGCTGCCGAATCATCTGGCTTACACATGCTTGGTGCTGAATATAAATTTAACGATCAAATTAGTGCGCAACTCTTTCATGCCAACCTTCATGATGTTTATCACCAAAATTTCATTGGTGCAAAAAGCAAACATGATATAGGTATTGGGCATTTCTTAGGGGATGTACGCCTGTTTGTGAGTGAAGACTCAGGTCAAGCTCGTGCAGGACATATTGAAAATCAACATTTGAGCGGTATTTTTGGGCTTAACCGTAACAATCATACTTTCAGTTTGGGCTATATGCAGTCTTTTGGTGATACAGCTCTTCCGACCTTAGCGGGTTCAGAGCCAGCAGTGTTCTTAGATAGTATGAGTGCTGATTTCACCAACATTAATGAAAAAGTCTATCACGCACGCTATGACTATGACTTTAAAGACACTTCATTGAAAGGTCTAAAGTTTATGACTCGTTATAGTAAAGGCGATGATATTGAAATTCGTAACACCGACAATCAGACGTTTGAACAAGATGCTCTTGATTTCGAGCTCAGCTATCGTGTTCCAGCGGGTAAACTCGAAGGTTTAAATATTCGTACACGTTATAGTCGCTACCGTAACGATATCCCACCAGTAGGTATGGCATTTAAGTCGGATGACGAAATGCGTGTCAACATTGATTACACTTGGAAATTTAAATAAAACAAAGTTAAAGGGAGTTCAACGGAACTCCCTTTAACACAAATACCTTTCATCGACCACAGCTCATATTTTAATTTCACATCCATTTCACAAGATTGCCAGTAGATTAAAAAATAAGAATAAATTAGTGGATTGAGATCATGAAACACGTCAAAAAAATTGTGGCTGCGACATTGAGCCTTCCTCTACTCTTTTTATCAGGCTGTGCAAGCATCCCAAGTTACTCTGATGATTATGCTCAAGCAAGATCGACAGTTCAAGGCATCACCATGACGCCTGCCAAAGCTCAAGATATAGGGGTTCGTTTTACCAGTGCATTCAATACTTTAGGTACACCTGAATTCACTAACCGAGCAAGCAATCTGTATGCTGACAGTTTATATATCAATGACACACTTTCACAATTTAGTAAGCGTGAAAATCTAGTCGAACATTTCAAAGGTATGAATAACCGTGTCAGTAATGTTTCAGTCAAATTGCTCAACACATCACATTTTGACGACTCAGCCTATGTGCATTGGCGTATGGCATATGATTTTAAAATCTTCGGCACGACTCGAAGCATGGAATCACATGGAATTAGTGAAATAAAACTCAATGAGCAAGACAAAATTGTGTTCCAGCAAGACTTTTGGGACCCAGCTGATGGCTTATTTCGCTCACTACCATATGCTGGAGGATTATACGCATGGTTATTACCTTTCAAAAAATCGCAATAATGGCCCTCTCTGCTTTGAGTCTATTCTTCTTACCACTCGCGCATGCACAAAGTGTGCGTGAGTGTGGTCAAGGAGACCTCAAAGTCGGACAAAAAAATGTCGGTAAAGCAACTTATTTCGCTCAAAATTGTCAAAGCACTTGGAAGAATCAAGATATTCGCATGGACTTTGCTTATACTCAAAATATACCAGAATGGGCTTTTAAAAAGGCTGCAACGCACTTTCTCAAACGAAATGTCAAACAAGCCAATACGTTGAAACAGCTTGACCAGATCACACAATTGTATCAACCCGTTCGATCTGGTGATATTTACAGTCTAAGCTATACCCATACGACCCAGACTTTAACTTTGAGTCTAAATCAAAAAATTTTGGGTAAAGTTCAATACATGAATGCCAATGATTATTTTAATATTTGGCTGGGTTCGTCTCCATTTAGTGATACTTTAAAAAAGCAATTATTGGACTAATCGTGTCGCCATGACTAAACATTTTATTTTAATGGTCGAAGATCATTACGAACTTGCTTCAACATTATGTGAATTTTTAGAAGAGCATAATTTTGTGGTTGATCATGCGCGTAATTTGGATGTGGCACGTCAACTGCTTAAACAACATCCTTATCATATTCTACTGTTAGATATTAATTTACCTGACGGTACAGGTTATGACCTGTGTGAATGGCTTCGCAACGAACAGGGACTCGACCTCCCAGTACTGATGCTGACTGCTCGTGATACTTTGGATGATAAATTAAAAGGTTTCCGAGCTGGTACAGATGATTATTTAGTGAAACCATTTGATTTTAATGAATTGGTTTATCGTGTTCGTGCACTGATCAAACGCTCATTAGGAGAAGTATCTAACAGCCAAATTAAAATTCACGATCTCACATTAGACCCTGCTTTACAGCAAATCACACGTGCAGGTCAAATGATCGAACTGCCACCTATTCAATTCAAACTTTTAAAATTACTCATGCGAAACTCACCTAAAGTGCTCACTAAACAGGAGATCATGCTTGAGTTATGGGGGGATGAAGAACCAGAAAGCGATGCGCTCAGAAGCCATATCTATAATTTAAGAAAAATGGTCGATAAGCCCTTTGAACAAAAATTAATACACACCGTTTCAGGGGTAGGTCTAAAGATCGCAGTGGAATAAAACTAGTTACTACTGAATTCACACTTCAGATCAAATTCCCCCAAATACACTATTTTGGAGGCTGATCATTCAAGTAAACGACCACAATCAGTCCTGAACTGAGTGACAAGTCAACTTTTGGATGAGTCATCAAATAGTATTCACGATCAAATAACTCTACTCTCCAGCCAAGTTGTTTACATAATTTTTGAACCAGTTGTAGCCCGATACCATGACCTTTGATATCGAGTTGCAGCTGCTGATTCGTTAGTTCTTGCACCTTAGAGTTATTCGGTAAATCAATCCCGATACCATTATCTGCGACCAACACTTTATTTTTTTCGAGAATGACATTAATGCTTGTACCTTGAGAGTAATTCAATGCATTTCTTAAAATATTGCTGAATACCATTTTCGTCATCGATGGATATAAATGACGTTTGACCTCATCAACTTCGATGTTTAAATCGATACTCATTCCTTTAGCCAAACTGACACTATTCAAGTCGCTTACAACATCTTGAAGCAGTTCAGATAAACGGGTTTTTTCACTTTGTAAATTACTTGTGGTATTTCGAGCAATCGCCAAAAGTGTATCGACCAATAACTGCATATCTTCAATTGTGTTTTGCAATCGAGTAAAGGATTTGTTATCACCATAACGGGCCTGACAAAGTTGTACATTGCCCTTCAATATTGTGAGCGGTGTTCGAAGTTCATGACTAACATCGCCAGTAAACTCTCTTTCACGCTGAATGAATTCGCTTAGAACTTGATGATATTTTTCAAGTGCTTGCTTGAGATATTCAGCCTCCAAATTAGAATCTGTTTTAATTTCTTTAAATGGTGATGCTCGATTATTCTGATGTTCCCAATCGATATGTTCGAGTGCATTGGCTAAGCGTGTGATGGGCGAAAAATAGCGGCGTGCACGGCGATTCCACCACCACAGCACACTGTATAGCAAAAATAAGCTGACCATGAGTGGCGCTAAACCAAACAGCCAAATAAGCTTATTAACATTACTTTCACCAAACACTAAAAAAACGTGTTCACCATTGCGTGTCCCATAAACTGTCATCCGGTCTTTACCATCGATATAGTGTCGATGTACACCCGATTGGAGTTTTAAATTACGAAATTCAGAGGGGGCTAACTCGTCATCGGACCAACGATATCCATATAAATTTTTAGTGTCGGGTAAAGCAGCTTCTGGATTACGCTCCATACGCTGCCAGTAATGCTCCATCTCCTGTTCGAGCGCTGTGGTCAGCAATGTTCCTTTAATGACCCAAGCACTGCAACCAATCCCAATCACAATAGACAAGGCAATAAGACCAATTTGTAGCCAATAATAGCGGTTAAACACCTCACCCAAAGGATGATCGCGTTTATCCCTAAATAGCCTCATCATGGACATGTACCCTCTTCACCTTATCGCTAAAATTAGTTTGAACTTCAAACAGCTCGCTTCTTAAACAAATAATGGCCAATCACCCACTCACGACCTTTGTCATAACCAAACAGTTCTGCACAAGCCATGAAAAAGATTCTCCAACGTTGCCACCAGATTTCCGCATCTTGACCATAAGTTTGCTTAAATAGTGGTTTAAGTAAGTCCTTTTTTTGGTCCATATTATTTAACCATGCATTGGCTGTATGTTCATACTGTTGTCCAGACCATTGCCATTGGTTTTCTAGCTGTAAATGATCCTGAAAGTGCAGGAAAGTCGAAACAGCAGGCATTAAACCGCCTGTAAAAAAATATTTAGACATCCAGTCATAATCATTTTTAACTTCGAATGGATAGTGAATAAATCGATGGCAGAAAATATGACACCACAATAAACCATCTGCTTTGAGCCATTGGCTAATATTGGCAAATAATCGCTGATAGTTTCGAACATGCTCAAACATTTCAACGGATACAACACGATCAAAAGAGTTTTGCTCCAACTCGAGTTGATTTACATCACAGGTGATGACTGTCAAATTGTTAAATTGCTTTTCTTTGGCTTGTTGTTGAATGTGAAGACGTTGAGTATTGGAGTTTGATACTACCGTAATGTTGGCATTTGGATAATGCTCTGCCATATACAAACTGAGTGATCCCCAACCACAGCCTATTTCTAAGATGTCCTGACCATCTTGTAATTGCGCACGTTCACAGTAGACCTGCAGGGCATTTTCCTCAGCTTGATCTAAACTGGTTTTAGCATCATGGAATAAACTGGCACTGTATTTTAAACGCTTGCCCAACACGGCCTGAAAGAATGCTGTAGGCAATTCATAATGTTGTTCATTTGCCTTGTCTGTATCAATCGCGATTTCACTTTTTTTCAAGTCTCTTAATACATCCATATAACGCTGTGAAGCGAATCCAGGGTCAAAACGACCTTCTTGCTCAAGACGTTTTTTGCAAAGTGCTTGGATACCAAGACGAATCACTTGATCTGGAACTTTGCCACTTTCAATGAGTTTTAACGATTGTTGAACGATTGAATCCATGTAATTACCTACTTTTTCGGTGGCCAAGGAAGAAACATTGATGTTTTTTGTTGGTACATCTTGTAGTTTGCACCACGATTTTTGAGTGCTTGCTGTTCACTAAATGGAATACCCGTGATGTAGTACAAAAAAAGCCACATCAACACTGGATAGATCCACAACCAAGGCGTTCCCGCCGCTATACCTAAGATTGGATAAGCAAACCAATGTATCCATTCAAAAAAGTAATTCGGATGGCGTGAATATTTCCATAACCCTTGATCCATCGTTTTGCCACGATTATTCGGGTTCAATTTAAATTGATACAACTGATGATCTGCGAGTGCCTCACCAATAAATGCAACCAGCATGATTAATCCTGAAATTAGCAGCAGCAGCTCTGTCGAGTTACTCCACTGCATCGCAGGTATACTGAGCAATTTGATCATTGGATATGAGAATAAGGAGATCAACCCAGCCTGAAATAGAAAAAAGAGAAGAAAACCTAAATGTTGAAAGTCTCCCATCGCACGGCGCATATTGGCATAACGCGTGTCCTCAGCATCTTCTCGGATATATCGTCTGAATAAATGCCATGCTAAACGGAGAAACCAAAGACCACTCGCGATCGCTAGAAAAATGCGAACAGATGTAGGGGCTTCATTCATTACATTTGCTGCGATGAGGACATTTAAAGCTATTCCAAAGCTCCAAATGACATCGACCAAACCTGCACGATGATTAAATGTCACCCAAATCCATGCACAAAGCATCAGGAAAACATTCATCACAAATAAATTGAGCAACATCGAGATGTCCTCTCACTGATTTAGTATGGACTTGCTTCAAACAATAAATGCACATCACTAATGACGCCTTCGAGAAAACCTCCTTCGCAATAACATAAATAAAAATCCCACATGCGAATAAAGTTTTCATCAAAGCCCAGTGCTAAAACTTGCTCACGCTGTTGTAGAAAACGTTCACGCCAGCAGTGAATCGTTTGTGCATAACTTAAACCAATATCTTCAAGATGCTTTAGACGTAATTTTTGTTCTGATGCAACGTTGGTCATCACGCTGATACAAGGAATAAAACTACCTGGGAAAATGTATCTTTTGATGTAATCGACCGTACTCAATGCCTTTTCATATCTCGCATCTTCAATGGTGATGGCTTGAATAAGCGCCAAACCATTAGGTTTTAACAGCTGTCTACACTTTTCAAAATATGTCGATAGATATTGAGCACCAACGGCTTCAATCATTTCAATTGAAACCAATTTATCGAATTTACCTTCAAGTAAACGATAATCTTTTAATTTAACTTCAACACGATGAGACAGACCCGCAGCGTCAATTCTAGCTTTAGCTTCGTCATATTGAGCTTGAGAAATGGTAATAGTAGTCACTTTACAACCATAGTTTTGCGCAGCATAGATCGCAAAACCACCCCATCCACTGCCAATTTCAACCAAATGATCCATCGGTTGAAGTTTCAATTTTTGGCATATGATTTCTCTTTTATAATCGGATGCTTGTTCCAAAGTCATAGATGGATCTTTGAATACCGCGCTGGAGTACATCATGCTCGGATCAAGAAATAACTTAAAAAAGTCATTACTTAAATCATAATGCTCAGCAATATTTTTGCGACTACCTTCCAATGAGTTTTTACGCGATGCATACCAAGTTTTGAGCAAGAGTTGACTCGCCTTTGCTAAGGCACTTTGGTTCATACGATCTAAAATATCGCGATTTCTCGCAAGAATTCGCACAATCTTCACTAAATCTGGTGTCGTCCAATATCCTTGAATGAAACCTTCAGCTGCACCAAGAACCCCCTGACGAAAAAGTAGATCCATCAACTTTGCATCATGGACCTCAATCACTGCGTCTAGATCACTCACCTCACCGACTGAACCCTCCCAAATCCCTTTAAAATGAATTTGGCCGTGTTTTAATTTCAGTAAATGACGTAATACCAGCGGTAGTGAAGATTGCTCTCCCATTAACAATGATTTCATATCACAGCTTATCCTTCGTTTTATTGGGATGCCGATAAAATGGAACTCTATTTATCCAAAGCTTAAAGGCATGATAATAAATACCTGCAACCATCTTGATCGGCTCAAATAGTTTAAAAACAGCATAGCGATGAAGTTGTGAAGGAAGTGTGATGGGGGTTAACTCAAAACGCATTGATGCATCGAATTGTAATTTTTCCTCTTTAAACAATTGCATAAGCACATAATTTTGTTTTTCAGCCAAACTAAACGTCCATTGATACTTCAGATCCATTGGCATGAAGGGTGACACGTGAAAAGCTTTGTCAAACTGGAAGTGGAAGCTCGTATATTCGGAATGCTGCTCCCCCCCGGTGCGACAATCGTGAACATATACCTGTCTTTCTAACCAGGGTGTATTGGTGATTTCACTGAGAATGAACTGTAATTTTTGCTGGGCATTAAATAGAAAATAAAAAACCACCGAATTAAATCTGAAGCCAAGCGTGCGCGGCAAAGCCAACACCCGAATTTCAGCGAGCTCCGTCGGCTCTTCTAAAGTATGCTCTTCCAACACATGCAGAACCTTCTCTCGAATCGTGCCTTGATAGTTTGCCAAGAAGTCATCAGAATCTAGGCTCAGAAAGTTCCATTTTTTCGTTGACCAAAGTATCGAAGTTTGCGCGAAGTGTTCGAGCTGTTCTGGATCAAACCACAAATACGTCAGCTGACTCTGAAAAGCATAAGGCTTAGGCAAGTAACGGCGATGACGAATGTCAGCAACTGCAATTGCAAGTGGATACAGCTGCATAAGTACTCCTAAGCGGCTTGATTTGATGAATTTAATAAGGCTTCAACCACCCATGACGCACTTTTTGCACCATCTTCATGAAAGCCCCATCCCCAATAAGCACCACAAAAATAGGTCCGATTTAAACCGTTTATTTCAGACCATCTTGACTGAGCTGCAATAGCTTCCGCATTAAATACAGGATGACGATAGTTACGCTGAACCCAGACTTTGTTTGGATCTAAATCAAAATTCGGATTTAATGTCGCAAAAATCTGAGTTTCACATTTCAAATTTTGTAGCTGATTCATCCAATAACTAAATCCATAATGGACACTACTTTGCTGAAATGGAGTGACTTGACCCGCTCTATTCGGTGTGACATGCACATGCCAACTTGCCCACTGACGTTTTGATTTTGGCATAATGCTGGTATCTGAATGCAACACCATATGATTGTCTTGATACTGAAATTTTTCTAATATTTCTGATTCTTTAAACGTTGGTTCAGCGAGCAACTTCAATGTGTCATCTGCATGACTTGCAAATACTACCCAATCAAACCGTTCAACTCCCTCCCCCGTTTCAATACTCACGTCATTTGCTGAGCGCTTAACTGACTTCACTTCTACTTTTTTAAACTGAATATGCTTTGCTTGAGTTTGAATTGCACGGATATATTTAGAAGACCCGCCTTTTATGGTTAACCATTGTGGTCGATCTTTGAGTTGCAACATACGATGATGTTGAAAAAAACTGACTACAAATTTATATGGAATCTGACCTGCTTGCTCCACTGGGCATGACCATAATGCACCGCACATCGGATAGAGATGCTCTTGCCTAAACGCATCCAAGTATCCATGCTCGTTAAGATATTGCTCAATAGTGTAATGCGGGTCGGTCTCATCCACATCAAGATCTTTATTTGCTGCATAAAATCTGAATAAATCTGACAGCATCGCTCTAAAGCGGGTCTTTAAAAAATTCTGTGGTTTGAACAATAATGAGAATTTCCTGGAAGGGTTATATTGCAGTCCTGTGACCTGATTATTAACTGAAAACCCCATATCGCTGCTTTGAGCTTGTACACCAAGCTCCTTCAACATCTCACAAAATAAAGGATAGTTGTGTTCATTAAAAACAATGAATCCGCTATCCACTGCAACTTGCTCACCATCGATCTTTAATTGATGAGTATCAGTATGTCCCCCAAAATAATTATTCTTTTCAAATACGGTCACCTCATGCAACTTACTCAACTTCCAAGCTGCATAAAGTCCTGAAATACCTGATCCAATAATTGCAATTTTCATCTTGATTCCTTTGACTGAACTTGAGAATGTTGGAGTTTGGCCTTTTTCGAACGCGTAATTTTACTTGCTTCATAGACTCGAGCTGGTATGGGTTTCATTCCCCAAACCAAGCCGAACCATGACATAAATTTTAAGATGTAATAGGTCACATCGATCTGCCACCAATAGAACCCTTGGCGCGTACTTCCTGCATAAAAATGATGATTGTTGTGCCAGCCTTCACCAAGTGTAATCAGAGATAAAAATAAGTTGTTGCGACTATGATCATTCGTCTCAAAATCTCGGCTTCCATAATGGTGAGCCAGTGAGTTAATGCACAATGTGGCATGAATAAGCAGAACAGTTGAAATTGCGCCTCCCCATACCAATAACTGTAAACCACTGGTTCCCCAATGCGGCCACATCCAAGCAGCCCATTCCCCAAGACCATAAATTCCGATAGCCGTTATTAAGACGATCATCAAACTAAAACGATCTAACCAAATCAGCTCCGGAAACTTCAGCCAATCTTTAATGACACTTTTACGCGTTGAAAAATTATATTCATTTAAAAACCAACCAACATGGCTATACCAAAATCCATGCGTTGATGAATGTGGGTCTCGAGGAGTATCTGTATAACGATGATGATATCGATGATGTGCTGCCCACCATAATGGTCCACGCTGCGCACTCATTGTGCCAATTAAAATAAAGATAAATTGCAGCCATCTCGAAGTCTGAAAAGTTTTGTGTGACAAATAACGATGAAAAAAAGCCGTGATTGCGAACATGCGAATAAAATAAAAAAACAACATAAATGCAAAAGCAAACCAAGAAAATCCGACCCAAAACACTGCCAGACAAGCAAGATGCAGTAGGATAAAAGGAATTATTCTGAGCCATTGAATCTGTTTACTCTCAGAGGTCAATGCATCATGTGGTACGCTTACGGACCAACTATCCAGCCATTGCATGAGGCTTTTCAACATACAGTCATCCCAAACTAAGCAATCGATCTTTATGATTTAAATAAAGTGTAGTTCTTGATATATGAAGTTTATGTGAAGCACACGCTGTATCTTGAATTTCACGCTTAATCATTGAATTTAATATTAATTTAATTTAATCATATAAACTTAACTCACCCTCATTTTGACTACACAAATGCTAATCAATGAGCACTTCCCCCCCTTTTATACCCTCGTTGAGTTACATGACTGCACACTGATAAGCCAAACTAAAACGCTATGTATCTCGATTCAACAAAATAATCATAGGCAAACCTTTTGAATCTCGATATAAACTATAGGGAGAAATAAAAAAACCAAGAATATTGATGAAAAAGTTGAGACAACGATGTCTGAAACGAATGTAGAAACTGTATCGGATTCTAAACGCGACCCTGATTTAAGAATGGTGCAAATCAATCAAAATTATGTTGCTTGTGAAGAGTGCGATACGCTCTTTCGTAAATCCGATTTATATAAGAATGAACGTGCCTATTGTTCGGCTTGCGGTTCCGAGCTCTATCGTAAAATTCCAACATTTAACACACTGTTGGCCTTAGTCTGTACTGCGTTAATTATCTTTGCGATTGCCAATAGTTTTTCAATTGTCAAAGTTGAACTCCAAGGCATTTATTCAGAAACCACATTATTGGGTGCGGCTTGGGCAATGTTCGAGGCAGATCGTGCTTTTGTAGGCTTTCTTATTATGATGACCACTTTTGTTGTCCCTTTGGCCTACTTACTTCTGATGGGATATATTCTTTTGATGGCCATGTTCAATAAAAATGTTATTGCAACCCAACAGTATGCATCACTTAAACTCGCATTACGGTCACTCTTTCAATTGAGAGCTTGGGGAATGGTTGAAGTCTTTCTGATCGGCGTTTTAGTCACCTTAGTGAAATTAGTGGGGATGGTGGTTGTGATTCCTGGAATTGCCTTATGGGCATTTGCCATTTTAAGTGTTTTGTTGGTCTATTTAGTATCAATCAAAATCAAGGATCTATGGAATGTAATTGATGGAAATCAAATCTCATGACCATTACTTCCACTCATACGAATCAACCCGATCAGATGAAGCATTCGCCACACCCTGTGCAGAAACCCGCCTCATTAGAAACGCTTGCACCGCGTGCAATTGATCTTGAGCTCACACTTTGTCATTGCTGTGGAACACTCAACCGCATGACGTCCTTGTCGGCCATGGAACAAGCACGAAAATCCCGCTGTACTCGTTGTGATAGCCCCTTACATACCCGAAAAACCCGAAGTTTAGAACGAACTTTAGCTTATTTAATTGCAGCGAGTATTCTTTATATACCAGCTAATGTTTTACCGATGACAATTACAGAATCTATTCTTGGTCGTCAACAAGACACGATTATGAGTGGAGTCATCTATTTCTGGAAAAGTGGTGACTATTTCGTTTCGTCCGTTATTTTTATTGCCAGTATATTTATTCCACTACTGAAATTGGTCATCCTTGCTCTCCTGCTCAGTGCTGTACATTTACAAGCCTCAAAAAAAATTCACCTCTCACCGAAGCATTGCTCGATCATGTATAGAGTCGTGGAGTTTATTGGCCGTTGGTCAATGATTGATGTTTTCGTTGTCGCCATGCTCGCAGCACTAATCCAAATTCAATCATTGGCAACTATTTTAGCAGGCACAGGTGCAGTCGCTTTTGGTGCAGTGGTGGTTTTGACCATGTTAGCCTCACTGAGTTTTGATCCTAGAATCATTTGGGACAACTATTACGTTTCAATTCTGAGTCAGCATGAAAAAAAAAATGACGCTTCAGAACATTGAGATTTACATAAAACCCTTTCACTTCTTGCTTGATATTCATATGATGAAGCGTACAAACAACAACCACATTACGATTTAATAAGATCAATAACTATGTCAGAAAACCAATCGAGTAATGGTCATCCTCATGATGAACAAGTTCTGAGTCAGGTCGGTGTACCTGATAAGAAACGTAGCAAATGGAAACCTTCTCTCATTTGGATTATTCCAATTGTTGCATTACTCATTGCATTTTCATTAGCTCTCAAGGCGTATTTGAATACTGGTCCTGTTATTGAGGTTTCTTTTAGGACTGCAGAAGGCATTGAAGCTGGCAAAACTACAGTTCGTTATCGTCAAGTTAATGTGGGTCTAGTGCGTGAAATTGACCTTTCGGAAGATCGGTCTCATATCATTGCTAAAATTGAACTTCGGAAAGATGCCAGTAATTTTGCCACGGAAGATTCACGTTTTTGGGTAGTGAGACCACGTATTGGTGCAAGTGGGGTTTCAGGTATCGATACTTTACTTTCTGGCGCATATATTGAAGTAGATGGCGGTAAATCAGATGTCAAAACCACTTCATTTAAAGGGCTAGAAACTCCACCAGTTGTAACTTCCGATGTTCCTGGAAAAATCTTTTTCTTAAAGGCACAAGATTTAGGTTCGCTCGATTTCGGCTCACCTATTTATTATCGAAGAATCAACGTTGGACAAGTGACCTCTTACCAACTGGCTGATGATGGAAAAAGCGTTGAACTTCAAACTTTCATTAAGTCACCTTATGACAAATTTGTCACCACAGATGCGCGTTTCTGGCAAGCCAGTGGTGTAGATGTCAATTTGAATGCTTCGGGCTTTAGTTTAAACACACAATCTTTGGCAAGCATCATTTCGGGAGGGATCGCATTCGGTTATCCTGAAAATTCTGATGCAGCTCCTGCTCCGAATAAAATGAAATTTGAATTATTTGACTCTGAAAAGCTTGCGCTTAAAGAGCCTGATCTTAATCCAAGACGGATCGTAATGTATTTCAATGAGTCATTGCGAGGTTTATCAGTAGGAGCTCCAATTGATTTCATGGGTGTCGAAGTCGGTACTGTGAAAAAAATCAACACTGAGTTCTACAATAATCACTCGCAAATTCGAATGCGTGTTGATGCTGAAGTTTATCCTTCACGTATTGCTGGAGGTCATGAGTTGGACCCGCAAGGTACAGTATTCAAGCAATTTGTTGAGCGTGGTTGGCGAGCTCAAATGCGGACTGGCAATTTACTTACAGGTCAAAACTACATTAGCTTTGATCTTTTCCCTAAAGCTAAATATGCCACTGCAATCCGTCGAAATGATGGTGTAGTTGAAGTTCCAACAACTCCTACAGAATTAAAAGGCCTTCAAGCACAAGTGTCCCAAATCGCCGATAATGTATCTAAATTTCCATTGGTTGAAATTGGTCAGGACGTTCGTCAAACCTTGGCAAACTTAGATAAAACTATACAATCTTCAAAAAGTTTGGTCGATCAACTGGATGGCAAAGTTGCGCCTAATTTACAAGCCACTTTGGATGATGTTCGTAAAACAGTTCAGTCTTCTGAAACCATCTTGGCAAGTGATGCACCATTACAACAAGATCTACGTCGTGCTTTACAACAAATTACCCGTGCCGCAGCTTCATTGCAGTTAATGGCAGATCAAATAGAACAAAATCCTGAGTCATTGATTCGTGGAAAAACAGCGGAGCCGAAGAAAGATGACAGAGAATAAATTATTGAAATCTCAGCAACGCTGCTACCTAAAAGTCCTTTCAAGCTTGAGTGTTGGTTTGTTTGCACTCATCGTCAGTGGGTGCTCTTCATCCCCTACGCCTAAGTTCTATTCATTGAGCACTCAAACGCTAACATCATCTTCGTCAAATCAAAAAGTGAGGATGATTGAGGTGCTTCCTGTTGGATTATCCGATCGTTTAAACCGAATTCCATTGGTAATTCAACAAGAAAATGGGCAGGCTAAAGTATTGTTCGATGATCGTTGGACATCTACTTTATCGGCTGAATTGAGAGATGCTGTTTCTGCGCGTTTACAGCAAACATTAGGTGCAGTGGATCGTTATAATAGTGGTATGACTGGTGGACAAGCAGCTTATCGAATTGCCTTAGATTTTTCTAACTTTGATTTCATCGAAAAATCAAATCAGCAACGCTTTATGCTCATGAATGCGACTTGGACTTTAAGATATGATGATCCTAATCGCCCCTTATCCATACCCAAAAACGCTCAAACATTACCTCAACGTCATCAACTCAGTTGTCGGATGAGTTTTTATGAAGAAATTCCACAAAAAAATAAAGACTTAAACACTTTAGTCACTGTTTCGCAAAAAGCCATTGATCAACTTTCAATCAGTATTGCAAGTTCAGTCAAGCACTTAGAAAATAGGAATCAGCCGATTACTGGTGGGGTATGTAGTTAATTTTCATAAAAACTTGAGATTTCTTTTGAATCTGTTTTGAATACAGCAAAGCTCTGAGTTGTATTGATAACATTTATCTTTGATAGTTGGCTATACATTTGAATTGTTAGAAAATTACATCAAACAACATAGTGATCAATTATGCTTTAAATGTTCAGCCAAATCTTAGTTTCAAAATTTCTTTAAAATTTTTCGAACAAAAAGCCACTTATTAAGCGGCTTTTCAAAAAAGATGGTGTTAATTAAAATTAAATTATAAGTATTTAATATTAAATTAAAAAAACAAATTAAATAACCACTATACAGAATGCCATACAAAGATTCACCTGATTAATGAATACAACTATAGTGCAACCAACTCAGCTATTTTCTCTGCAACTATTGCCATAGTATCTTCTGATGTGTCCAAACCACTTCTCGAAGCTAGCATAGGACTAACATTACGTAGTTCATCATAAGTTGTATTATGTACAATTGGAATCAAGCGATTGCCTGCTAAAAGGGTGGAAAGTTCTTTATCTGCTACCCCTTCTTTAGGTAATCGTGATAATAACGCAGGTGTAACCAAAACAAGACCAATTTTCGAATTAGCTAAACCTTTATCAATAGCTCTCATCATTGGCACACCCAAACCAAGGTCTTTTTCGCTAAACCAGACTTTTACACCAGATGCCTCTAGTAAATCATGTAGTTCTTTAGCTACACCTTTGCGATCATCCCATGCGTGGCACAAGAACACATCACGAAGGTCTGGTTGCACAGAAGCTTTTTTACAATTTCGTCTCGAACAGGAGCTAGTGACATTATTTGATTTGAAGTATACGCAAGAGATGAGCCAGCTTTAGACCAACGAGGTTTAGAACTCCTTGTTGTAGTACTATCGCCTCCCCTACTTGTAATACCACTATAACTACTACTTGAACCGTATGATGGTGAATAAGAAGAATAACCGCTATATCGGGAACCATATCTGTTACGACATGCCGGACAAGCTGCAGCCGCTGCAGCAGAACTATGACCTCGAACAGGTGCTGTACATCTGGACATTTATTTTCCTTTTAATAATGTTGTGATTTCAAATTCGTATAATTAATAGACATTCTATGCATTATTTTCGTGAAACCACAAGGTCAAGTTATTGATTTTTCTATTGACTCAGTAAAAAAAAACAAGACAACATAAGTTCTCTTGGTCTTTATTAAATATCAACTCTATCGATCTTTCTTCTTATTTTCCTACCACTCAACCAATTCAATATGATCAAAATACACTGGTGCTTGTCGGCTTCTTCCATGATTAACAGGAATTGAAAAACTTGGATCGCTCTTGCGTAATTTATTCAATTTATCTCGTTCAAATGATAAAAAATGACAAACATCTTTACTTCTACAACAACACTATTTATGAATAGCATTAATTCAATATTTGTCGCTAATCAGCTTAGGCATAGCTTACACATGCTGATCAAACGCTATTTTAAATGGTTGCATGAATATAGAACTGGCAAGAAATTACGAAACTTAGCGTGGCAAGTGCAGCTTAAAAACTTCGAAATCAAAATCATCTGGAGTGAAAATGTGGCAAATATGTAGCAATAAAAAAGCCACTTAAAAAAGTGGCTTTTTTATAACAAGAATTTTGGTGGAGATGGCGGGATACGTATCACGTATATAAACCATTGTTTTACAGAGTGGTTTTTAACTCAGGATACAGACCGTGTAACATCTGTGTAACAAGTTAACTTTGCACCCCACTTAAATTTTGTAAAAAATCACTTAAACCTGAGTTCGATTGATGCTTTCGGATTTAAACCCAGGACATTATAACACCGATATATTGAATCCGTATCCTGTGAATTAATAGAACAAAAATTTGCCATTGTGAAGAACAGTTCTGGCTTCTTTGTTGTGGACCAGTTTATTTCCCTTGTGGTCGTAGACTTCGATAATTTCATCTTTTTCATCTACGAGGCAAAGCAAACTAATTCTGTATGTATAGTCGACATTGAAGTTTTTAATAATTTTTCTTGTTTTCATACTGGTGCCCTTTTTTAAGAGCACCATAGCATGTTCATTAGTTTGTGTGAATTTTAATAAAGGCATCAACCTTTGCCGCACACTCAGCACCAATCTCCAAACTTTCAATGTAACGAGTATATAACTCACCCATTGTATTATTTGAAAGCGCTTTGTATTCATCACAAGGTATCATTAGGCTTGCGGGTATTTGCGGCAATGCGGGCGGTTTCGGCGTTTGACATGCCTGCATCATCAAGCTTGCACTCAGTATAAACGCGCTCAGTAATAATTTTTTGAGTTTCATGTTTAATATCTCGAAATTGGATTTTGATATTGTTGCGCTCGGTTTCAAGCTCATTCTCAACAATGAATACTTTTGTTTTCCAAGCATCCAAGGCTGATTGATATGCATCATTGACTTTATTAATGCGCTTTACACATTCAGCATCAGCTTCAGCCAACTTTCCGCTTAAATGATTTGTATATGCAATTTGACCAAGCCATAAAATAAAAAAAGTCGCTATTGCGACCAAGTTTCGATATTTCCATAGAAGTTGAATAATAGGCATTACTTACTCCACTTTTTATATGCTTCAGCTAACTTTGTGTCATAACTGTTTTTTGCATAAGCTGGACCATTGTATCCACGAGCAAAACCTTTCCAATCTTTGCGCTTGAGCTCATTGACTAGTCCATTTACTTTGATAAATCGACACATCGCATCAAGTTGACCAGCTTCGTCTTTGTACATTGCATTGATGAAATTTTGCAAAGAAGGATAACCAAGTGACTTCCAATGGTAGCCCATGACTTGACCCAAACCCCACGAACAAGACTCTAAAGCTACATCACGATTAAGCTTTGATGCGCGTTCAAGTTTGCCATGCTGCTCTGAGAATTTTCCATAACCACCAGCAATTGGATTACATAAATCAGGATAAGTTTTAGTCCATTCATTCGACTTTGTAATCCAATTGATTGCCCTTATTCTTCGGTAAAAGACATGGCGCTCATAAAGAATGATAGGCGTGCCATCAATATTAAATCCTGAGCTTTTGCACTCAACTTCAATGACTGCTCGAAGTGCTGCGTAGTCAACACCAAGAGCTTTTGCATGATCATGGATTTGTTGAGTTGTTATCTTTTTTGACATTCATATCTACCTTGTCGATTTTGTCACTCACATAATGAGTGCCTTTGAAGCCGATTGCGGATGACACACCAACGGCCACAATTTCAGGTACGTTAAACCATGTCATAAGTGACCAAGCACCAATTGCGAAAAGCCCGCACATAAAGGCCTCTAACCAATCTGCTTTACCGTGTTTTCTTGCAGTGCGAAAAATTGCCATTAAAAAAGCCATTACGAAACTCGCAATGGCTGTATAAAATGGTTCAAGTGACGCAATGACTAACTTTAAGTCATCCATACATCCCCCTATAAAATTGGCATTAAAAAAGAGCCTTTCGGCTCTACTGGTGGATCAGTTGAATAGTCATTTGACATTATGCCCCCTAAATTTTGGTAATAAAAAACCCTGATTTAATTGAAGATTAGAACTTATGCTTTTTGTTGAATCTTTAAGACATCAAATGATTTTTACGGTGTTAAGTTGGGATAGTCCATGTGTCATTTTCATACAAGCCACCCTGACCAAAACGAAAGTTGTAAGCTTCTTGTGATTTTGCACTTGCTTGAGCGTATGTTTGACCACTCACCGTCAGATCTTCGATATAAAGACTATACAACACCCAAGATGGGCAACCTGCGTAAACAGAAGTTGAAATATTTCCAATCGTAAATAATTCACCTTTCACGCTGTCCAAGCTTGCTGATTCTACGAGAACCAATTTCGACTGAGCTACATCAACACAAAACGGTGAGTTGGGCGATGCTGTGGTGCGTCCAAGCATGTCTGTACCTGTTCGACCTCCCGCAACAGTCCCTGTACCTGTTGACTGATATACACATGGTGTTACTTGAGCTGTAGCTGTTCCATCTGAGCTCGAATAAAGTCCAGCTAAAACAGGTGCGTTTCCTGCTCCTGTAATCGCATTTCGAGTAATCACACCCATTAATGACATATAAAAAGCATGCGAAGTGTTTGACTTGATGTAGTCTTTAACCGCATCAGGTATCAAGCCACTCAATACACCGCGAGGACTTGCAGACGTTAAGTCTTGTGGATAAATCCCGTGCAAACCACCTTTCGCTGTTCTTTCAGCAATACCGCCTACACTGGCAAGAGTGTTTTTAATAGCAACACTTTCAACATCCACACCTGACAGCGCCTTAAATTCATTTTTCGCATAATTTGTTAATAGTGTTGGTACACCTGATAATCCATCACGAGCAGGCTCTATTAGAACGATAGATCCGTTGTTTATGCGTGTATCTGCTGATAGTTTAATGCCGTATTTGAAGTCTTGATTAATGTTAAACTGTAATCCACTCATTTATATTACCCCAAAAAAGTTAGTTTAGTATCGCACTCAAAAGAATATGTGCTTGTTCTGCCGTAGTTATACATTTCAGTGTAAACACAGATATTACCGCCATTCACAGGGTTAATCGGGCGAATGAGGTGGTTTGATCCTGAGCGTAGCGACTCTGATTTCTTATACTCACCATTCACCAAAATTGCTCTTTCAAGAACACCTTCACCTTTTGCGTCATCATAACGCGCAACAATAACCTCATCTTTATTGCACGGGGTTGGGAAGCTAATGCCGCTGATGTAAGACTCTGTTAACCCTGAGCCGAAACCACTACCCACATTTGCTACATCACGTATGACCCAATTGCCATTTTCGAGTGATGCAACTTTATAGACGGCATCTAAAATATTGCTAGATGTCCATTCTGCATAAGCAATAGCTGGACTTACTGGACCAGGCCTAACATAGTGTAAGCGACGATCCTTATCCGCAGATGTTTGTGGTAAAACAGGACTTAATGCTGTCGCTGCAAGAGGGAGGCTTGTCTTTGAGATGAAATTACCCAAAGAATTTCCGATATGGTCTGTAATCTCACCAGTTATTGTATTTAGTTCGATATAACAAACAAAGTTCTGCTCGGCAGCTGGATTAAAACCTGATGCGATACGAATCACATCACCATCCATTGCTGAAGTGCAATAGTATTGTTCGGTTGCTTGAATAAAACGCACTTGATCGAGTTTTGTGATTACTCCCGATGTTTGACTTACTGATAGTGTTACTACACTCCAAGCATTACCTGTTGTGCGTGATAGCACATAAAACATGTCTTGTGATTCATCGGATAGATGTGGAATATGATGCATCTGCGTATAAGATGTAGCACTCCCCAAATCAATTTCTTGTGTTTCGGTGTGTTGCAAGGTTCTCAGATCACCATCTTTAGTTGATACACGACCATAAATCTTTGTTGTTTGAGCGTGACGAGTCCACAACACTACTGCTCGGTGTCCTTCTTTAACCCAAAGACTAGGTGCATTGTGATCATCAATAGAAGGTGTTTTATCAATGACGAATTGAGTTGTTGTACCAACACCCACCACATACTCAGCTATAACAATTTCACCATCTTGTGAGTACAATCCACTAACTACGCGAGGATAGGGCTTTTCAAGATACGTGTGAATTGGAGAAATCCACCATTCCTGAATTGTGGATTTAAATACACCAATCTGCTTATCGCTTGAGGATTTTAACGAACCAAGTTCATTAATGTTTGCTTTCTCTATGATCAGAGTTCCATCATTCTTCATTAAAATAGGGAACTTTACACCATTACCAATACCAAAAGAGTAACCTGTGAATGGGTCTAGCTTGTAAATACTAACCCCAGAGACAGAAGAAACTTCCGAATGAATCTCATCTACATTCGCTTTTTCAACAACAACAACACCCTCTTTTGTAATGCCGAGAGGCATTACCCCATTGTTACCAACAAATCCAGCTGCATATCCCAGCCAGTCTTCAAAAGCTATTACCCGAATGTTTTCCACTTGCCAAAATGCTGTTTCTTGATCTGTGTAGTTTTTCGCCTGTGTTACAGGATCATAATCGCTCTTTGTTAGCGTTGTGCCGTTCCACTGATATGTGCCGTTGTTTGATGATGTGGAATCGTTAGTCACTTCAATAGCAGTGTTCGCAGTCAAATTAACCTGATCTGCTTGTGCTAATGCTAGAGTCGTATATGCTTTTCTACCGCCAACATAGGCTGCAAATGTAGTATCAACCTCAGTTTTTGTATATGTTGTTTCCTGCGGTGCTTTTGCAGACAAGGCAGAATCTACTTCTGCTTTTGTATATGTCGTGGCTTGCGGTGCTTTCAAGCTAAGCTGATTATCAACATATTCAGTAGGTGCTTTTTCATTAATCTGCTGCTGTTTTTCTTTAAGTGATTCATTGATATCATTAAAAGTTTGCTCAACAGTAACGCCGCTTGGTCTCACCAAAAGTGTAGAAATCAAGCCAGCACCACTAACATCCACAAAGATAGTAGAGCCATTTCTATTTTTTACAGAAATAGAGTGCATCGGCTCACGTAAGTAGATTTTTGCAGGGCTTCCATTTCGTACTGGATAGCCATTACGTGTTCGAATTGGCTGAGCTGCTGGAATGGTGAAATCTGCATCCCAAAACACCGAAACTGGAGAAGATTCCGGGTTTTTTCCTTGCTCCCCTATAAAAACAAAACCCGCATCAAGCGGGCTTCCATCAATATCAGCAATAGCTGTGTAGGGTGCTAAAAACATGGTCATAACTTAACTCCGTGGGTTTAGTGCGTCTTCTACACGCTTGCGAATTTTTCGATCTTTAATGTGTTTGGTTGAGATGCGTAATGCACTAGCTACAGGTGCAGGGAAGCCTGACATGCCTGATAGAACAAGGTCCATAGCTGCTGATAATGTTGCCGCTGTATTGCTGTGGTTGATTGCTGCAGAAGCTGGAACAGTGAAGATTGTTTTAGAAACTTCATTTAAAGCTCGCAATTTATCCGCACCCTCTTTCCCAAAAATGAAATCCAATTTGTCTTCCAGTTTTCGTATCTGAGTATTTAGCGCAGCTGGACTAATCATTTGATTGCCTTGCGCATCAGGTGCGACACCTCTGGTTGCCTCATCTTTGATGTTTTGCAGCACTGCGGCTTGTATTTCTTTCCATGACTGCTTACCTTCAGGCCCTGCTGTCATGATTGTGCGTTTAGCTTTCCTTAAATCATCCAATGAGCCGCTATAGATCACTCGATCTACGACTTTTTCATATGCAACTTTGCGATCATCAGAGCCTTTTTTGTTACCAGTTAAATCCTCAATAATGGCGTGTTTTTCCCACTTGTCACCAAAATGCTTTCGCTCTGCTCTGGCTGCTTTATAGAGAGTGCCAGCGTATGGCTCTACATGAGCATCGATAAAATTTTTCAAAATTGTAGCTTGTCGAATGTTTGGCGCCTCCTGATTTACGTTGCCATTAATTTCGGAGCGCCATTTTTCAAGCTGTTTAATTGTGGGATTACTAGGCACTAGGCTTCCATCATCAGCTTTCTGAGCAATACCAATTGAGACAGCTGTGCGCTTAGCTGCTGTGATGATAGGTGTGGTTGGTAATTCAGGCTGTGAGTTCAGGTAATCAATCACTGAAATTTCACCATCATCAAGAACGCCCACTGGTCGATTTAAATCTACCAGTGTGCTGGCTTCTTCTGAATCATCTGCTTTCTTATAAGCAACACGAACACGGTTCTTATCAGTCTGCATTTGCTTTTTTAAAGCTCCATCAACCATTAATCCAACATCGCGAGCATTACCACCTGTTTGACTACCAGTTTGATCGATAAATGCATCAAAGTTTTGCTGAATTGCTTGATGCTGCTGTTCATAACGTTGGCGAAGTGGCGCACCCATTTCACCGTCTTTTGCGGTCTCTATCTCAAACTTAAGTTGAGCAGGGTTGCGGCTAATCTGACCTTTAGTGAGTTCGGGTGTAACAGGTAAGTCTGCTGCCAGAGCTTGACGAATGGTTGATTGATCTACTTGAGCAGCACCAATGTTTGTAGGTGCTGGAGCAATGTTTGGACTTTCACGATTAAAGGTGTTTTTAGCTGCCTCAGTAACTGCATTAACTGGTCGTTTTGCTTGCTCTACCACTTGAGCCACGACAGGTTTTGCAGCCTGAGCTACCTCTCTTGCGGCTGTGGTGGCTACTGGTACAGATGCACGACCTAATGTTGCTGCCGATGTGCCAACACCACCACCCAATACAGGCGGCAACGTATCAAGTCCTGTGTCTTCAATAAACTCACCAACTGCGCTCACAGCGCGTCTACCGCCTGCAGTGTTTGGCTCATAAGTCAAAGCATTGGAAAACTGTGTAGCTCGGTTTACTGCATTCTGTGCACCTTGCTGTGTGCCAAATGTGCCATCAACAACAGCTTCTGCAATACCGTGCAAAGCACCAAGCCCCTGACCTAATGTGCCACCGACTGCACCAGTTGCAAGTGTCAAAGCTGCCTCTGCTCCACCAATGATTTTATCCGTGGTGCTGAGTGTTTTTACTTGTGGTTGTGGTTGAGGTGTCAGATCTTCTCGAATCACACCGTTTTCATCAAAATCAGGCAAGCCTGCTGGTGCCACTTGATGATTTGGATTTTGCTTATCAAATGCTGCAAGCAAGCTGTTTACCCGATTTTGCTTTTGCTGTGGGTTGCTTTGTTTTTTTGCGGTGCTGGCTTTAGCTTGATTATCATAAGCGGAAACCAGCTGATTGATTCGGGATTGGGCTGGCTTGCGATTTGGCGTTTTTACCTCACCCACCATATTTTGGATATCCTTCCAAGATTTCTTCGGCTGTGCATAAGGTGAAGATGGTAAAGAAGCCCATTCGCTACCTAATTTACCTACAGCTTTAGTAAAGTCACCCTTCATAACATCCCCCAAAGCGCCACGACCTAAAATTAAAGCCACTGCTGCCAAGTCTTGGTTTTTGGGTGAAAAGTCTGTCAAGCCGTACTTCTTGGAAATGCTATCCCAGGTTCCTTTTAAGAATTGATAGCGACCTGCTGCTGTGGTTGAGTTCTTTTTGCCATCAGTTTGATTAAATTCTTTTTTTACATTCGGGTGAACTTTTAAATTATCAGAGCGCTCATTACCAAATATGGTGTTATACCCATGCTTTACGCCTTCAGCATTCGCAATAACATCCAGCATTTTTCGAACATTCGGATTGCTTAGAGCTTTTTCAAGTTCTTGACGTGTAGCCATAACTTTTCCTTAGGTAATAAAAAACCACCCGAAGGTGGTTCTTGTTTTATTTAGAATTTCGCTCTTTTAGAAAATGCCGCCCTACTCGAAGCGTATCAGTACTATAAAGCAGATCCAGCACACTATCAAAACGCTTAGTGAACTCAGCAATATCCATGGTTGGATAAAAGCCCGGTGGCAATGGCATTGCAGTCAGCACACCGTTACGAGCAGATACATGCCAAGAATCATACCGTGAGTTATTAAATTCCCGATTAATCTGTTCGGCAACTTGAATAACTTCTTGTGGATAAGGTAAGGCTTTTACTTCTTGCTTTTCAGCCTTTGCTTTTAGATCCATTGTTTCCAGATAATGGACAGCCTCTGGAAAATGAATTTCTAAAAGCTCTGCATAGCGTGGAATTTTAAAGTGTCGATTATGACGCGCCCACATTTCAGCAAAAATTTTCCGTTCACCTTGAGAGCGACGCGCCACAATTTCATGAAGCAGGGCTTGCTGTTCAGGTGAGATAGCTTGACGCGCTTTAACTCTGAATTGCATCACCATCGCATCATAAGCACGAATAACCTGTAGATGGAATTTTGCAGAGATCCACATTGCGTACGAGTAAACTAATTCTTTAACTACATATGTGCCATTATTCTTGCCATCATTGACTTTGCCAACAGCAGGCATCTGCAAATTTGCAGATGCCCCATCCGAAGGGTTTTCAATCTCAGCAATTAGGTCTTTGGTTTGTTGGTTACGGATAAAGTAAGCAGGCTGGTGCTTCTTGTCGTAACCACTTGCTTTGTGTAGATCATTTAAGCAATAACGACCATCTTCGTCTTGGCGAATTGAGAAGTCACCAATAATTAAAGGTTGGTTGTTTGGGTTTGCGAAGTTTTGTGTTAAATTAGACATGTGTTATATATCCTTTGTGATAGCAACTAAACCTTGTGATATGTGAGAGTTGAGCAAGGTTTTTTTGTGCCTATTGAATTTGTGCATTAGCATTCTCTTTGTTTAAAAATTCTTTTATCGCCTGATTAATAAGGTAGTTAAGTGATCGGTCCTCCTTCTTACTTTTAATCTTTAATTCCTTATGGTCTTTATTGTCTAAAAACCGCATTTTGTATTGTTGCCCTTTGTGATCTTTCATATCCAAGCCCTTTCTAAATAAACCACCGTGGTTTATGAAATAAATTAAACCACGGTGGTTCTATTGTCAATGCCCCACGGTGGTATAAACTATATTTTTTTCTTGGTGTATGTTTATGAGCAGAGAAGACCCACAGCTAAAGATCCGTTTGCCTTTAGAATTAAAAGAAAAAATTACTCAATCTGCCGCTGACCAAGGACGCTCCATTAATTCGGAGGTGGTTGCTCGACTAGAAGAAAGTTTCACTACGACAAACTTGGTTGCGTCTGAACCTTACAAAAGGATGCTTTTAGCAAATGTTGCTATGATTGTTGCAAATGAAGCAGATAACCCAAACCCATCATTTACCAAAGCTATGGAAAGAATCACCAAAGCAATCATGGTTGATGAAAAGCATCTTTTTGATATTTACAAAGACACTAAAAAAGCACCCTAAGGTGCTTTTTGCTTTTACTTATCTAAGTAGTGCAGGCAATCTCTAAAAAATGTGTCCACATATTCGCTTTTTGCGATTTTTGACCTACGCTCTGTCATTTCTACTTTGTTACGATATGCAGAATCAATAATAATTCTGCCAACCTCGCGGATTTCTTTTTGCTCTCCAATTAGTGTTTTGTACATCTCTGAGATTGGCACACCATTTTGCCGGGCATCAAAAGCACTACCAGCCAATTCAGATAGTGTAGAACAAGTTTCAACAGTGAATTTGTAGTTGCTTTTGTTTGCCGCACCAGCCGCTGCAGAAAAAGAAAGCGCCAGCAAGGAAATGAAGATCTTCTTGAAGTTCATGTGATAACCCCTCTTTATTATTGAGGAAAGATTATCACAAAACATTTAATCTATACCTAACTGATTAGCGACCTGCTGCATTTCTGCTGGTGATACACCGCGAGCTTTTGCAGCTGCCACTACTTCGGCAGAATAACCCTTACCCTTAGTTGCATATATTTGGGCTTTCTTATTTGCCGATTGAGCTGCCTTAGATAGCTGTTTTGCCACCTCAGTTAAGCTTTGTTGTACAACTCTAGGGTCTTGATTTGGGTTAATTGAAGCAATAGATGCTTTTAATGCAGCACCCTCTGATTCTGTTAAAGCGCCAAGTCCACGCATTTGATCAACTTGCGCCAAGAAGATCTTAGACTTCATTGTTTCAAGTTTTTGATCAAAATTATATTCGTCTGTACCAGGCACATTACGCATTGCTCTGTTCCAGTAACCGCCAGTAGACTCATTGAGAGCTTTAGTGTCGTTAGCTAGTTGGGCTGCTAATTTTGCACCTTCCGATGCATTTCTAGCTGCCGTCGCAAACCCTTCAACTTTCTCAAGTCGTTCCATACGCTGTTCAGGCTTTTCTTTTACATTAAATACAGTCTGCGCAATCTTTCGCTCTTCTTGATTTAATTTTTCATAGAACTGCTGTTGGTCTTGGTCGAGCTTGGCATAAAATTGATCATTCTGAATCTGCATTTTTTGCTGATCCTGAACGCGACCAGTCTTTCGATCCTCAATTTGAGATTCAATATTATCAATCTCTGCTTGACTCTTGTCGCCATACCAAAGCGTCTCAGTCTCGATTTTCTCAGTCTGCGCTTTCTTGAGGTTAATTTCTTCAGGAGTAAGATCGTTTTGATTTAGTGCACCCAATACATCTTTAAACTGACTTGGGTTGGTAGAAGCAAGAGTAAGGCCTGTTAATGTTTGCAGTCCTTCAGGATCTGAATCAGCCATCATTGATAGTTGACGTAAATAACCTGCTGTCTCTTGATCACCTGCATTTTCATAACCAGCCGCTTCCGTTTCAAGGATAGACTTAGCTAAGTCAAAACGATTACTAGCTGTGGCAGCATAAATACGTGAGGCTGTTTTGAACGTGGCTTGTTGCTTCCCTGAGTCCAAAACATCGTAAGATCGCTTAAAGTCTTCAGCTAAAGATGGAAACCGCGCCATGATATTCGCATAATCATCATGGGTTTTATTAGGCTTTGATGCAAAAGCAGACAACTCTTCCTGCATTTGCTGTTTCTGAATGGCTTCACGTTCAGCCTGTTCTTTAGCCTGCACAAACTGCCCAATCTGCATACCTTGAGTAAGACCAGTAACTGCAGTCTGTACTGGATTTTGCACATCAAGCATATAATTAATAGGTTGCATAATTAGAACATCTTCATTAGTTTCATTCCACCGAGCGTACCAATTGTACTACTCACCCCATTCCACATATTTGCACTAGCTTGACCCTGTGCAAGGGCTGCACCTGCTTGAGCTGCACCAGACTGCTGATAAAGGTTTGATATGTTACTTGCTGTCTGCATTCCAGCATTTCCAGTTCCTGCAGCAGCATTTTGTCCTAATGCTGTTAGACCTGCATAATTTTGATAACGCTGATTAATTAATTGATTCAACAATTGGGGTCTAAATTGCGCCAATGCTGCTTGAGTATTCCCCCCGCGCAATCCGCCAGTAGCTGATGCATTTTGCAAAATAGCGTTTTCACCTTGCTGTAAATAGGTTTGCATTTCAGCACTATTGTTTATTCCATCAATAGCAGCCTGTTGCTTATCTGCCCCATTAATTCCAAGTAAATCCTGTTGACCTGCTAGACCACCCAAACCAGCATCAGCGTAAGGCTTTAAGAGGGCTTGAAGGGCATCAAACTGACGACGCTGCTCTTCAACCCCCTTATCCGATGCTTCAATTTGGGCATTCGCAGCTGTCTTGGCTGCACTTTTTTGTGCTTTTGATGACATAACACCACCAACAACCGCACTACCCACTACTCCTGCTACCGCTGCAACTGGCATAAATATTCTCCTTTGGTAAGACCGACCACCACCTGATCGACCAACACGCCATTTTTTAAGAATGATTGAGTCAAAACACCTTCTTTTTTAAATCCAAGTCGAAGCGCATAAATCAGGGCTTTTTTATTAGTTAAAGGTGTATATGAAATTGCTTTTTGATATTTATTGAATAGGTAACTCAGCAGTAATCGCCCCGCCTGAAAAGCTTCTTTGCCACGCAGCAGCAAGCAGGTGTGAATTTCTGCTGTTACTGCGTTTTGTGGTACAAGCATGAATAGACCTTTGATTTCTCCATGTTGATAAATCCCAAGACATTCAAAGGTATGGGGTAATTGTTGAATTTCATGATTTTTAGATGCATCGTCTGAGATATCATTATTTACTGCAGCATCTAAAATCACTCGGTTTATAAGGTCTAGATCATTCAGGGGCTGCAATGTAATCATGTAACCTCTCGACCTGATGCGCGGATCGTTAACGAATCCGCAGCGCTTGCAATCATGCTAATCGCATCACCCGGCTCTAACACATGGCCAACCAATTCAGGGCAGACATAGGTGTCACCAGCTGCTACTGATTTGGTTTTAATGACTGCATTATCATCTGCCACCGACCCACCTTCAGGGACCAGATTGCAGCTAAATGTCACCGCTGCAGCCGTGGTATTGGTGACAGTCACCTTATCAATCATGGTTTTAGAGTTGGTGGCAATATATTGGTTTGTTTGAGCATCTTCTAACTGCTTAGAAGGAATAATACATGTGACTTTGACAGCCATCAGACTATCTCCAATGTTGATAATTCTTGATATTGAACGTGTGCAGGTTCTAACGGGTCATGAGTTATGGACTCATAACGAGGAACGGGACAATCCTGACTTGTTGATTCGTGACGTGGCGTTAAATCATCAAACTGGCAATTACACTGGTACACTGGTTCCAAAGCTTTAATGCTGGCCAGTTCATCGATTGCATAAAGCAACACCATTGCCAAGGCCGCTTGAGCCGTTGCACTCTCCGCCACGACCTGAACATTTTCAAGCCCTTCAAGCTGTCGCTCTAATTCATCTGGCAATAGCTCAAAGACCTGTTCAAATGCTTTCAGGGTCCGAGGATCTTTAAAGATTTTGGCTAAGTCTTCACGTCTTGGTGTGCTAGGTCTTTTAATCACTTACACCCCCAACGGCTCTATTTTGGCTTCTAGTCGCGCAATAGATAGCCGAGCATCAGAAGTGCCCTTAAATCGCTGTAGACGCCAGTTTTGCATATAACCTTGCTGGAACCACACAAGGCGCTTATTGCGCTGCCCTTGCCTACCCACACTTATAAATTTAGGCATGGACCACTCCATTCCATCAGTCGAGTATTGCGTATAGATGCTTGATTCTTTGCGGTAGGAATTACGACCAGTTAAGCCAACCAACTCAAGTTGATGAAAGATCACACCGCCAGACTCGTTGTAGATAATCGCTGTGCCGAACTGCCATTCGATTTCATTACCCCAGTGCTCACCGGTTTCATCAGTTAACACACCAAGCTTTGATTCAGTCGTATGCCCTACATACCATTTGTTATAGGCATAAGTCATATTTCGAGCTGTGTAGCCTTTGCCGCTATTCAGAATAAACCATGTTGGTTGACCGGTTGACTGCGAGGCAATAGCGTCATACACCAGAGTTTGATCTGGTAAGTGAATATAAAGCCATGAGTGCCCGTCTACCTGTCGAGACTCTAGCTGACATTCAGTTAATTGGCTTTCTGTGTAGCTTGAAAGGATCTGTTCAACTTCGCGGGTCGCAATCTTTTGTGCTGCCCCAGCCGATGAGATATAAACCGTGATGGCTTCATTTCGACCACTACCAAGCATTGCAATCGCATCCATGTAGATGCAGCATGTCCTTTTGCTCAGCGTTCCTTTCATTGTTTGAGCACCATCGATGCGCTGGAATGGGAAAAATTCACCCCCGACGTTATCAAATACCTCAATGGTATGGCGGTTTAAAACGTAGACTTCATTTCGAAGTTTAATCAGGCCCACAATAGGATCGGGATCAACCTCAGAAGAACCATATTTAAGCGGGTTTACTTCAAAGGGATTGTTGAGCTCAGTGATTACAATATTATTGCTATCACTTGTCATGAAATAGCCATCTACCCAGATCACATCATGTACTTCACCCAGATTTTCGTCAGTGACCTGCTTTAATTCCTCACCATCATATAAATACAGCGCATTGCCAGCATTTATAGCTAAATAGTCGAATGAGTAATCAAAAGAACATAGCCCACCTGCTTCAACATCACCGAGCTCTGTGATTTCACCATCTTCAGTAATCTTTATGAACTTGGCGCCACACACTCTGTAATGATCGCCGCGCCAGACTATGCCACCACGATCCACACCTGGTAAATCAGCAACATGGTTGATACCTTCCGCTGGTCGTAAATATCCAGCTGAAATCCCCTGTCCTTTAGGTACTGGAATCAGGTTGACAGGGTAAGCTGTACGAAAATCAGAGTTGTTATCTGTATAGATTCCATCAAGGATAGGGATTTGCATATTTACCCCACTCGATACCAGGTATTTGAAAGTTTGTCGTATTTCAATTTAAAGAAACCATTTGCATCTAAGGCATTTGGCGCACCAATCACAAGTGCATTATTCCCATCAATCGAGAAGTTATTCACCTGTTGAGCGCAAGCAACCAATAAGACTTGTCCATCTGTAACTTCATAACGTTCTGGGAGTTTAATAGATCCAGTTGTAATACTTGTAGATGGGTTTAAAACCAGATATGTGCCAACTTCATGATTATCGATATTTAGTGTGAAATTTGCATTCGGGTTGAAGTGCTGGACAAGCAAAGAGGATTGATTGCCCTGCTCTGGCTTAACAGCTTCTTTTAAAACATCAAGCGGCACACCACGAAAGTCACCATTATCACCACTCCAGATCACAACAGAATCACATGGACCAATACGATCCGTAGTATTTAAATGTTTATTCATTTGAGAAACTCACAGAAGTATCGGGCGCAAAGACTGTTTTTGTTGGTGTTTTTTCAATGAAAGGTAAACAACCACCTCTGTGACCAGCACCACGCGGTAATGATGGGTCAAGCCGTACACGCGGTGGATTGCTGAGCATTGCTAATTGAATCGTTTCAAACGCATCCTTTGCCATGGTCTTTAATTCAATCGATACAGCCTTACCAAAAGAACCAGCCAAACGAATCGCTAGATTTAAACGAACAGCTTCAACTGCATAATCTGGAATATGGGTTTCTTCATCTAGGTCGCCACTTTTGGCACTTGAGCCCAATGGGTAACCAAATCGGATATCCTTGGCATCCCACAAACCCATCATGGTATCAAGCTTGAGCTTTGCGCTTTCAACTTGATCTGGCTGCATGTCGAACACATAAGATGCAAGTCCTAGTTCCTCAAGAGCTTGCTCAACGATTTGTCTTTTAGTCCAGGACATCTGTCACCCCACTTTCTTCGTACATGTAAAATAAATCCTGAGCAATTGTTTGAATCGAGTACGCCTCAAATTCAATACTTGGATTCTCCTCGCCCATCTTTAACTTTAACTCTTGCCAAATATGTACTGCTTCATGGGTTAAAAGGCCGTGGATCTGGTTTATTGTCCAATTTCGATTGCAAAACTGAACAATTGCAGAATCATCAGGAAGAAAGGTTACACGTGCATGCGCTCCACCCTCAAGAAACTCAAATAGTTTTGGCTTACATGCCATCTTTAACAGTAATTTATCAAGCTGCTCTTGATTTGTGACTAGCGTGTAGCGCATGTGCTGGAACGGTGTTTCATGCCACTTAGGCACGTATTTATGCTTTAGCATGCTCACCTCTCATTTATTTTCCTAATTCAGCAGCGCCATCAGAACTTATAATTAATTCAATCAACGTCTTTTCAGAAGCATTTGACTTAAATTGAATGCCCTTTGATGCAGCCAACTCTTTAAGTTGTGGAACGGTTAATTTTTCAAGCTCCGCAATACACTCTTCATTTTCATTGGTTGCACCGACTGGCGTGGTATTGCCTTGTAATTCAGCAATGCGATCTTTCATTGCCACTACATCATTACGGAAAGACTCAAACTGTTTTAATAGATCGCCTTTTTCTTCTAGAGCTTCAACCAACTCCTCTTTAAGCTTGGTGTTTTCTTCACCCAGTGCATCGAACTGTTCTACTGGTACGAATGCAGATGAATCAATTTCAGAAACTGAGCCACCTGTAAGTGGTTCACGTTCAGGCAAATCACCAAAGCTTACCCAGCCAGAATCTATCAGCTCTTTTTCTGATTCTTCATTCGATGCAGTTTGGTATTCATATTTGGATTTATTGCCCTTGTAGAGCATTTTTGGATAATTCATTCCACTACTCCAAAAATGACGACGCCCGCATATAGCGGGCATTTGTCGTCACGGTTTTATTAGGTTTGATTTTCTAGCATGATGCCAGCCAATTCAGGGTTTAGCACTTCCACGTTTGCCCATACAAATAGACGATAGTTAGCCGCCAATGTATCAACGTTAGAGTCGGACAACATCACGATCTGAATGCCGCTGTCAGTGGTCGCTTTACGAACACGCTTACCAGAAGCTTCAAACGGCTCGGTATTGAAGTCAGCATGTACAATTTCAATCGCTGATTTTTCATAGAACACACTTGCTGCAGTGGTCTTTTTATTCAGGATAGTGATTGCTGAATCTGCTGCAGCACCAGTAGTCACGTTTGCATACGCTTTTTGAGATGCTGAAGTACCATCAGCTGGAACAATTGCAGGCGAAATCGTCCAATTGCCACCGTTAATTTCAAGAATACGGAATGTTTTAAGCTGACCAGTGGATTGCTTGTTGATATGACCAACTGCATAAACACCTGCAATAGTGAATACATCACCAACCGCAGCACCTGTACCAGTTTTTACTGCTAAGGTCTGAGTTCGATTATCAGCTGGAATACCATTTGAATCAGCAGAAATTGGCGTATACGAGTGCGCACCACTAACTAAATAGCCAGCACCTGCAGAACCAGCAATTGATTTACCATAATCAACACGGAAAGTGTCGAAGCCCGCAATTGGTTGTAGGGTTGAACGCTGATAAGCATTCATTGGCGCAGTATTCATTGTTTGACGACCAGCAAGGTTGCCAGCAATGTTTTTAGCCATTCGAGGATTGAGCAACATAATACGCTCACCACGAGTCGCTTGTTGCTCAAGCATAAGCGCATCCGCTTCTGCAGCATCATCATAGGTATCAATAGCAGCTGAATTAATCACTGCTAAAGTGCCGCGTTCTGCAATACGGTTAGCAACCAATGTATCCAGCTTGTTAGAGAGCAAGATGTTTGAAGTTTTTACGATATTGTCAAAAGCGTAAGGATTATTTAGATCTACACCAGTCAGCTTTACAGGAACGTTACGGATGTGTGATTCAGTCAGAGTAGCTGGAACGGTGAGTTCTACAAGATCCTTGTATTGACCAGTGATGTCGCGACCATCAACAATTTCGGTCATTAATGGCATTGGACGGTGAAAAGTTTGACCATTTAAAGCAAGTGCTTCTGCAGGTGCTTTGTATTGAGAAACGTTTTTAGAGCTGATATTGGTTGCATCAAATCCAGCAACAACATCATCGAAGAAAACGTCAATTTTTTTAGCAAATGAGTTTGACATATAGATTTACCTTATTTCTGTAGAGATTTTTTATATTGAATGAGTTTGGTTCGGTCGCCAGTGCGTGCAGCCTCAGCTTCGAGTTGCGCTAACTTTTGATCCACTGCACCAGCTAATCCAGCAGAGCCACTTGGCTTCTTTTCTGGTTGAGTGGCTGGCTTACGTGTCTGAATTTTCATTTGAGAGTCCAGTTTTGCTGCAGCAAATGCGAACTGAATTGGGTCTGTAATTTCAGAAAGCTCTTGTGCTTTCTTTGGGTTTTTCCCTAAGTGGTACAAAATCAATTCAGGATTTTCAGCAGCATGAATCAAAATGCCCTGTTGGGTCGCTGTGAGCTTATCTTTTGCAGCTTCTTCCACTTCCTCAAAGTCACGAACTTTGGATGCTACATTTTGACGACGCTCTTCATAGCTAAGCATCTTCTGCTGCCATGCTTGCTTAGCTTTTTCCTCTTCAGCTTTTGTTGCTGCCTGTTGTTGCTCGACTTGACGTTTACGCTCATGCCATTGTTCAACTGCGGTTTCGAATTGATCTTCGTCATAATCGAAGTCAGCAAGCTTTGGTTTAGGTCCAACTTCAATTGGCTTTTCAGTTGGTTTAGCCTGTTGCACCTGAGCTTCTAGCTCTTTGATGCGTTTACGTGCTTCCCGCTCTTTTTTGCGAAGATCTTTTACCCATGCTGGTGCGGGTTTGCCGCTAAAATCATCATCGGATGATTCTGGCTCTTCATCACCTACTGTAATGACAAATTCTTCATCTTCAGACGTCTCACCATCAGACTGATTTGATTCATCTTGGGTTTCTTCTGGATCCTCCTGACTTTCAACTTCCTGATTGTCTTCAATCAGGTCAATGTTGTCTTCTTCATCCAGTTCTTTACGCAGTTCTTCAATTGACATATTGCATTTCCTCGTTCTGTGTAGGCTGAACGGTTGCCTGTTGTGGTTGCATGCCTAGCTGACTGATTGCCTCAAGCACTGCTTGTCGCTCATCCATGTCTAGGCGAGTCATTAAATCGATTGCTTTCGCTTTAGTTTCTTCTGCTCTTGCTATCGCAAGCTCAGTATCTGCTTGTGCTTTAATTGCAAGTGATTTGTTCTTTTCAGCTTCTGATTGCAGATACAGCGTATTTGCATCAGGTTGTTGATTTTGAGCCTCTTGCGCTAATTGCTGTGCTTCTTCTTTGGTTGGCTCTACAACACCCATACGCAGTAATTTCTTGCGGTAATACTCACGAACATCACTTACACCTTCACCTTCCATATTCAGCATGATCATGGATGACAACACTTGTTGATCCATTGGGTCAGATACCATTGGGAGCATGTTGGTCAGTGAGCGTACGGTTGCATTGCGCTTACTTGTCGATGTTGGTCCAATATCGATTGCGACATCAAACTTGGCTTTGGTTAAGTCATTAGTGTGCTCAACCTCGCCAGAAGTCGGGTTATAAACAGGTTTAAACAACTCTATCGAATCAATCTCGTCCTGATTACCCACCGTCTTCATCGTTCGACCATCTTCAATGTAGAGTTCAGAAGCCATGGACAACCAAATTTCACCAGATCGACGTACAGCCTTAGCAAAGTTTGAAATATAGATGAAAGATTGCATGCCAAGCTGGTTTTGCACCAAATCAATAGCTTCTGCACTCACATTAGAGCTTATCTTTTCACCCTGCTCTTGATTCCCTAGAAGATCTTTAATATCCACTTCTGTTAATTGAAGTAACGCACCCATTGCTGGCGGTACGTTTGGCGGTTTGGTGTAAGCCATTGGTCCTTGAGCAACAACATTGCCCATCGCATCTTTAAGTGGGTGAGCTAACAGGAATGGATAATTCTCAATATTGTCACTCGCCCACATGTGCTGAACGCCAGCAACCTGTTCAGGTGCTAGAATCGGCTTCTCAACACTAGATGAAGCACTGATTTCACCAAGCTTAGACAACTGCATATTCTTGAGTCGCTGAGCGTCCTTGCAAAGCCGCACATGGCCCATGCAACGCTCTACGTTGTCGATGTACCACCGCTTTCCATATACAGGCACGATTGGAATATGACGACCAGCAATATAGCCGTAATCCTCAAGAACACCCTGACCTGACATAAGAAGCTTACGAACGCGCTTGCGTTCAAAATCTCGCACACGAACTTCTTGAGCGCCTGTTGAATTTAACTCATCAAGAATGCTTGGATCTTCTTCAAGTTGTTCTGCTGTGTAACGCTCTTCAGATCCGTCAATTAAGCGGAAGATGTGAATCTTTTCCTTAACCTTTTCGACCTTGTAGTATTCAGCGACATAAACAGAATCTTTCGATGCCCAATCAAACTTACTATTTGATATGGTTTTATCCCACGATGATGGATCTTGGTCTTCACCGTATTCTTCTTTAAATGCATCACAGGACATTGAAGTCAGAACAAAACAGTATTTAGCATCTGCTTTATCTTGGCGTTTTGCATCAGGATCAAAGAAAACACATGTATCAGCATCAAAAATAGGCTCTATTCTGATTCGTTGATGCTCGTTTTCTTCATCATCCTCATCTTCATATTCAGCACGTAAACGCCAAGCACCAAAGCCACCGCCTACCGCTTCTTCGAATGCATTGTCATAAGCTTCATCAGCACCAGAATCCTGCTCATCTGCACGATAAAGCTTTGCACATGTATCAGCTAGATCATCGTTATTCACACCATCTTTGCTAATGAAATTCACACCAATGCGGTTGTTGCGATACTCATTGATAATGCGAATGACAGCCAGGTGAATCTTATTGACTTCAAATTTAGGCTTGTTTTCAAACTGCTCGCCCAACTTGCCTTCCCACTGAGCACCAGCAATAGAATAAAAACGACGATCCTCTAAGCACTGTTTACGTTCATCAGCAACAGCACCTTGAGCTTTATCAAATTGTTTCTTTGCGGTTTCGTGGATTTTGGCAAGCCGTTTTGTTTTATCAGTCACGACTTGACTCCATTTGATTACCAACGATTGACTGTTGGGATTGGATTGATTTCTATTGGTTCTTGTTTGATCTTGATTGGGAATAAATATGCAATCGGATATGTGCCTGCATCATTCATATGGTCAAATCCAGCGCTCTTATCAGGCTGCCCATTATCATCATAAATCTGGCGTTCCTGACATTTAGCGAAGCGTGGGCATTTATCCGTATTAATAAATAAACGTCGAACTCCGAGTGTATTGCACAGCATTCCGTTTGTTGAATTAATACGATCTTTCACTGATGGGTTTGTTGTGTTCACAAACACTTTAAAGCCGGCATTTTTAAGCAATGAAATGTCTGTAGAACTTGCACCAACTGTTTTACGGTTATCACCTGAAGCATCAGGATAAATACCTATTTCATGATCTGGATAACGCTCTTGAATTGCTTCAATCATTGCTGGCGTATCAAACAAATCAACAAACTCATCCACCGCATGCATTGTTTCGCCACGTCGCACATAAACCACAGCCGACATTTTGGTAACGTTAAAGTCCATGCCGATATGGAGCACATCATTAGGCTGAACAGTCTCACTGGATGCATTGAGAATCCGGTTATAACAGTAATAAATAACACCCTGATAAGATTCGAAACTGGCTTCATACTCTTGGCTAAATGTTTTCGGATCCATCGTGCGCTTTGCTGCATCGATTTCATCCTGTGGAATATTTCCGCCTTGTAATGATGTATACGAGAAGCTTCGACAGTCAGGTAAATGTCCAGGTTGTCCATCCATGAAAGTGTCATAGCAATGGTTAAAGCCCTTCGGTGTGCCTATCCTTAAAACATGACCGCCTACACGGTGTTCGCCATTAACCACATACTTACATGTTGAAAGCATCGGGCGTAGCACTTCTTCCCATGCAGCCCACTTACAGTCTGCCCATTCATCAATGATTAGGAAAAATAAGCCAGACCCACGCAGATCATCGTAGTTATCCAAGCCAACCACACGCATAACATGACCACTTTTAAGTGTAATCACGCATTCAGTTTCGTTTGGCTTACCTGCACGCCATGATGGTGGAATAGCTTGCTTTAATCGTTTCCAAAAAACACGCTTAGCCTGCTTAAATGTAGGTGCTGAGTACCATATTTCATCTTCAACCGATACATTCCACTTTGCAGCCAATCTAGCAGCACGACGCATTTCTGCCTTAGCTAAAAAGGTTTTACCAAAACGACGCCCACAAACAGCATCACGGAAACGTGCGTTTTTCTGCCATCCCCATAAATAAATATTTGCCTGTTTAGGTGTGAGTTTTACCGCTCCATCTGGTGGATTAAAGAATTGGCTCATCTGGAATTTCCTCATCAGGGTTTAGGCTGATTTTGTAATCTTCCTCTGGAGGTCTTGATTCAGGTGGATTTACTTCGCGCTTAAGTTTTTCAAGTTCTAGGCGCTTTATTTCAATTTCAATCTGTTCTTTTTCAGATAGACTACTCGGACCAGCATTCCTGCCTGACTGAAGCAGCCCTTGTGCCTGTTTAAGAACATTCTGACGCATGACCTTATTCCTACCCCAATCGTCATACATCTTTTGGAGTTCTTTAAAATGAAATGCTTTATTGGCTATAGGAATGTCTTCGATATTTTTTCTAAATTCTTCTCGAGTCTTCTCAAAAAGTTCTTTTAATTTCTTACTTAGATTACGTCCAACATATTTTGTTGGGTCATATGCTGCTACTTGCTGACGACTAACTTCAATTTTAAAATCTTGTTTTACAGCGTCTGCCACTTGTTGAGGTGTTTCAAAGCAAGCAAGAGACTGAACTATAAAGATTTTTACAGGCTCTTTGAGTGCTGCCATATACACCCCTTTGTAAAATGACGTAAAACAAAGTAGGCAAAAAAATTAAGCCAACTTCAATAAACACGTACCACATGCTTGAGCAATTTTAGCCTTACCTATCGTTGGACCATTGTTTGCAAGCTCTACCATCTTCTGAACATCAGTCGAAGCACCATAACGTCTAACCACACCATTGAATTCTTCAACGTCATGACTTCTCATTTCTAAAGATGGTCTACCTTCTTGATCATACATAGGACCATGATTGCCTTGTTTGTGACCCAAGTGATAAAGCTCATGCTCAATCAACGCCATAAACTCTGTATCTGAACACTCTGAGCAAAATAGCGCATCCAATGTAATTAATGCTTTTGGTAAAAATCCAAACCACTCAATCATTTGTGTTTCTTGTCTGTATTTCTGCCAACCACTTACTTTGAACTGAATAATTTCAGCTTGACCTAAAACTCTTTTCCCGCGTTTTACATACCCAGAATCACACCAAAGAAATGCTATGCCACTATGATCAATTAAATGAGCGTGATCCTCGTTAAATAAATCACTATCCTCATCGAGTATGCATTCATGAAGCCAATCAATAATATCTTGAGCTGGTGCAAATTTAGCTTCCAAGCACCATTCATGCTCTAATAGATCTTTTGGTGGAAGTGGTCTATTCATATCTTCAGCCATTAAAAAACCACCCGAAGGTGGCTCTACATTTTATTGATTGATAACAGTTTGGATATTTAAAAAATTCATGAAGTTTTGTAGATTTTCTTTACTAGTAAAAGCTATTTCGCGGTAGTGCTCATCAGAGAAGAAAATTTTCAAAGTATTATTATTTTTAACATTAACAACTGTAATAAGTTCAATATTTATAACTAAACTGCCTACTTGAATAAACATACTACCCTCATATTATAAAGATTATTGATCGAAGATAATATTTACTCCCATGCAATTCGTCAATCAGCTTGCGCCCACATCAAATCATCAGGGGTGTTTAAATAACATCCCTTGCTTAAACAGAAAGTGTGGATATCGTTTAGGTACTCGGTAAATTGATCCACTGTTGCATCGGTGGTGCTTATCAACTCATTCAACCCATCTGCCACAGCTTGGTATTGTGGATGCTTCTGCTCTTTCAAAACCTTTACTGCAGCAAATGTGTTTCGATACTGACTAACATCATCACGATCATAGATCCGTGCTAAGAATCTTTTCTTGAAATACAAATGCTCTGTATCTTTATCAGTGCCCTGGTGTTTAGCCCATTGTGATAGCCACATCCAGTAAATACGATTCTGCGCCTTACTCCGGTCATCTTCTTTCTGATTAATGCGAACAACTAATGGTTTACCCTGATCAATTGCTTGGGTATGCCATGCATTTAGAAAGCCGATAGTTTTGGTGATGTTTTGATGTGAGTCGATGATGAATGTAGCTTCGAGTTTCTGATTCATCAAAACACCTCTTCAACCTTACTCATCATCACTTCTGTCTTAACCAACCATTGCTCAAATAGCTTCTTGCTTTCTTCTCGGCTACCAAGCTGATATGTATCCAATAAGTAATGGCAATTTCTACACAGGCTCACGGTAAATTTATCGTAAGCTTTTCGACCCATCGACTTCCCATACTCTGACCAATTGGCATGACATGCTTCACTCGGTGGTGGATTACCACACCTCACACAAGGCAACTTACGAATCTCAGCGAGTCTTTTTGCGTTCCGCATTTATCAAATGTCTTAAGTTGTCAGTTTGGATTCTGATTTCATTCATGCGACGCTGACAATCTTGTTTGAATGATTCACGGCTATTTAAGTGATTAAGATGCGCTAGATGATAATGATCGCTCTCTAGCTTCTTAAGGCTTTTCTCAGCTTCTACGATATCGACCATTCGACACCTCATAAAAAAGAAAAACCCCGCCAATTCTTAAGAATATATAGCGGGGTTTTGTGCCGTAATGTGTTCGGCTAGTCTAAAACATACCCATCGACTTGATGAATCCAATCCCATTTAGATAAGATTTCATCACGCAAATCGGCTGCATTCATGCCACTCAGCAAATACACGGTCTTTGTCTCCCCTTGAAATGTGACATGCTTCCGTACATAGAACTCAGTCTCACGAAATCCTGTAGTTGAGCCAAAACTTTTTGTGATCGATGGTTCTTTTCGGTCCAAATATTTCTGATCAACTTTCTCACCATTTGAATGACCGCCAATAAAAAATGTCATCTGTAAAGCCTTTAAAAATTTAAAGACTAAGTATAGCATATTTTTTAGGCATTAATTTTAAAAACCTTTTGCATTCATACACTTGCATTCATTTGACTTTCAAATGATCTCAAAAAATATGGCGCGCCTTACAGGATTCGAACCTGTGACCATCCACTTAGAAGGCGGATGCTCTATCCAACTGAGCTAAAGGCGCATGGCGCCCTGATATTGCTTACACCAACATTTCTCAGAGCAACAAAAAAGCCCACCTAAGTGAGCTATTGACCTACATTATATACCCAAGTCTCTTTAAGTCCTTACCATCATATTCAAACATTATGAATGTTGATCGTATATTTAATTCCTTGATTTGCTCTTCGTTATCAAAACTTAAAGCATGTTCAATATTTCTACTCACAGAGCCATCTAGGCTTGCCAAATAATCATAGGACTCTTGACGCCCTGCGTTGGCTGTACTAGCGGTTATCAGAACAATTTTCGCCATTAATCCCCTCATTTGTTTTAAATTATTGGGGGGATACTAGCACAATCAAAAACTAAAAAAGCCCACCATTTGGCGAGCTTAATTTAAACATGGTCTGAAACTGCGTAATACGACCAGTATAGTTTTACTATACCTTAGTTATCATTTAAATGATAGCCCATTACTCAAACTTCTTTGTAAGTATTTTTCTTGTACTTTTTAATTGACTCCGATGCGGATTTGATTGCAGTCTCCAACGCAATCACCATAAGGTTTTCGTAATTTCTCCAAGTTAATCGATATACATTAGAACTCATTTGATATGACTTAATGCCTGCGTAATACAAGCGCCCTTGTGCTGTAAAATTATTCTCAAGTTCTGGATTCATTGAAAAATCAATCACCATTCTTGCAATCAACCATGCCAAATGATAAATCGCAATATGCTCTGGCTCTTTTCGCTTATCCTGCAGGGCGCCATTCATCATTATCTTCGCTAGATGATTTCTAATGTACTCATAGTCTGATTTTGCCAAATCCCCATATATAATCAAACTCGTCACTGACTTCTCTAATTGAGTATCCATACTCGCAATAGCACCAAGGCGATCTTGATAATCTAAAGGCTTTTCTGCAGTTCCTCGAACAGTAGGCTCATAATTTGCAGTTTTAGCTGTAATGCCTTTAGCCAGCCATTCAAATGGTTCAAATTTTTCAATCGCTAAATCAATATTAATTGTGCTCATCCCCATCCCCTTAAAAATTCTCAAACTTCCAACCGCTTTGCTTATCCCAATAGACCGCCACAAATGGGATCGGATGCATTGACGCTGCGACCTTAATCTTCACTTTTGCATCATCTTCCCAAAAGCCTTTCACTTCATGCGCCTCAAGCTCACCATTTGCTTTCATTACGATAAAATCAGGCGAGTAGAATGTTTTGTCTGCCAAGCGAAACTTGATTGAATCGAAGGCGAAATACTGGATTTCGCCCGATAGTTTTAGTTGTTCTAAATGTTGAGCGTATTTGCGCTCTGTATTGTTCATTACGCCCTGTTTAAGTCGCCCTAGTGCTCTTGCACCACCTTTCGACTTGCTAGCCGAAATGGTGGATTTCTGGCGCATTTGACGAGCTTTGAGTTGCTCCTCTGTCATTCTCACTACTTCTTCACCTCTTGGCAGTGAATGCAAATCTCTAAGTCGTAAATCCAGCAGTATTGGAATTCATGATTACAAGCATGAATAATTGTTTGCTTATTCACCCCCTCCACCCCTCAACCTCCCCAAAACCCACATAATTTCGCTCATCTTCCGCTTTAAGCAATTCAAACTCAGCGTGAATAGCATCCCATTCCTGTTTTAGTGATTCATGAGTTTCACCAAAAGCTAGACTTGCAGAGCCGTTTAATTTGTCTCGTAATGTTTTTAGATCGTTCATGCTGCTACCCCAAATAACTCCTTAGCCTTAGCTGTTGCCAAATATTCATAAATCGATACTTTTTGAAGATAGCCACACGACACTAAGTCATTCATGCATTCGCGTATTGTTGTTCTAGTTCCATCCAATACAACTTCTGAAACATCACCAACTGTTATCTGTCTCGGTGTATGCACTGCAAAAATAAGAATATCCAGCCGTCTTTCAAACGATGTTTTACCTTTGGGTCTTTTAGACTCTCTCATGCCACACCTCCAAACATCGGCTTATTACAACCACGCACTTCCATTTGTGCTTTTTTAAACGCCTCTCCCCACGGTAACCCCTTCCTCATAAACTCAGATGTCAAATCACTAATACGTTGACTTTCCTCGCTAAGCTGAAACTTCCATTTTTTCTCAACACCTATCGATACTGTTTCGGTAGTGCCAATTGATTTTGGCGGCACATACCACTCTTGTTGACGGCCTTGCATCTGTGCTTTAGCCAGGTATGTTTCATAGATCGATTTGAACTGCTTGAATGCTTCCTTCATGCTGCCTTGCTCTACATGGTAGTTAACCGAATCCCAAGCCTTTTTGGTCAATGTTGTGATCTTCAATTTGTTTTCAGCAAAATCTAAATCTGATTGATTTGAATAATCACATGCACGCTGCCAAGCCTCTTGAGCTGTCCACCACGAACCACTTACGCACCAGCCTTGGAATTCAGCGATGTCAGGCATGAACTTGTTACCAGGTGCCAATAGTCGAGCCATACCTTGATTAAATTGCTCGTCAGTAATTCCAACTAAAGCGCCTTTGATAATCATGTCGACAATATGCGGTTCCATATCCCCAAAACGTTTAGCAAATTGAGATGCGTACTTACCTCGTAAAGTTGCAAGCAAAGTCTCTTCTTTGGTGAACTCACGCATGACCCACCTCCTCAATCAATACAGTCTTTTTTGGCGACACATCCAGTTCTTCAGATGCTTGACCCATGTTGTTGAAGTAATCGTTCCACTTGTTTTGTTTTGCAGAGGTTTGGTACGTAGCGATAGGCTGTTGCTTAGCCATACGATTTTGATACCAGTCTGCTCTAAATGATCCCCATTCTTGTTTTGCAGCAAACTCGATTGCTTGAACAAAATTAAGGTTTACAGCCTCAGCTTGAAGTTTGATTTCTTCGATAGCCAATTCTGTGAACTCAGAGCCTTTGCGTTTTTCAATAACTGCTGTAGCGAACTTTTCACCTACTCCCATCTCAACCAAAGCGTTAATAGCTTTCTGTTTTTTAGTTATGCGTTTAGGCTTCGGATTTTGTGCAGATTCTTCTGCACCGTTATATATATTGGTTACTGGTTCTTGGTTATTGGTTAATGGTTTATGGTTAGGTGACGCTTCGTGCTTTTCTTCACACGCTTCGTGCACGTTTCGTGACGCTTCGTTTTTAGATTTACGTTTTGCTTCACGCTCCTTGGCGATGCGTGTGTTTGTTTCAGCTTTTGCCTTGTAATCTGCAAGCTCATCCTGAATACGTTTTTGAACATATCGACCATCGTCTTGAAGCTCAAAAAACTTGCTCAAAACAAATTTTACAGCTGCAATTTCAGCATCATCACGTGCCCAAGCCCAATCCAATGCCTCATCTAATGTTGGGAAGATTTCGCGGTCATAAATTGCATCCATAAGCAAGGTGTAGGCACCATGCTCAAGCATTGATAAACGCCCTGCTTTCTTTGCGTAATCGCCTAGATTTCTTTTGTAGTAGTGCATTATTTACCACCTCGCCCAATCAATTGTTTTGAGAGATCAGACACCTTTTTCGCTGTACTTAAGTCGAGTGTGTATGTCCAAACATAATCACCAAAACATGTATCTGTTTCACCCACCCACTCCCCAACTTCCAATTGGTTTTGAAGATAAGTGAGCAGTTGATCGTAAGCTGGTTCACAATCCCACTCTGGCTCATAACCACCTGAGCACCAGTAAAAATCACCATTTTCATGATCAAAAAGGTCTTGCGTGTAGAACTCAGGGTCTAAGCGCATTAATAGTTGTATAGCTTTACGATTGTTCTTTTTAATCTGACGCTCTTTCATGCCGCCACTCCTTCACTCACTAACTTCAACTCACTTGCTTTTGCGTAAACAGAAGTATCAGGCTCATCAATTGGTTGTAACTCAATTGGGTATGGGTCAGAATTAGTAGAAATTACAAAGCCAATAACCTTGTATTGTTGCCCTTTAATCAGGGTTTTATAGGTCGTGCCGTTGTGAATAAGTGTGTCATCAATCAAAGACTCAACAATATCGCCAACTTTTAATTTGCTCATGCCACGTCCTCCGTAAACAGTAACGGTTGGATTTGACGCTCAAGATCTGCAACTTTTTCAGCAGCTAGCGGCTTAATTTTTCGACCAAATAAAGCGAGATTCCGCCCTGCTTGACTTGCAATATCAGTAGCTCTTTCATACTCAAGAAGTGCTTTATTGAATTTAGAAATTAATGTCAGGTTTTGAGAGTTAATTTGCTCTGCCATTTCATCAAAAGCATTGATGTAGCATTCCTTAAACTGAGCGGCTTTTTTACCAGTAAACCCCATAACCAAAAATACAAATCCGTTTTTGGTCATTTGGTACATTGGGCGTTTTTCACCTTTGGCGTCTGTATATTCAGCCAGCGCAAAATTGCGCTCGTTAAATTCTTTTGAACAATCAATATTCTTTACAGCTCGCAAAACGTCACGATGGTTTTTTCCGAAGTGCTCAGCTACCAATAATGTGTTGGTAATCACTTCTGATGTTTGTTCTCCATTGAATTGGCGAGAAACAACTTCAACCAGATTTGTTTTTTGAAGCTCAAACTGTGTTAAAATTTCCATGTGATTTGATCCCTTAGATTAATGACCGTTCAGCTCAGTTGTTCCAGCAACTGGGCTTTTTTCATTCCGTTCGAAATGTTCATTTCGTTTTGTGGTAGAAGTCACACACTCGTCATTAAGATATGAATCAATCGCTTGTCGTTGCATATCTTTAAGAATGAGGTGTCTTATGTACTTACTATTCGACCATTCACGCTCCCCTGCTTGGTCAGCAACATGTAAAGCCTCAGCTTCTGTTAAATGTGTGGGTACACAAAAAGGCTTTTTTTCACGTTTGGATGTCAACATATCCATTACCTCGTTTTTTAAAAATTTTTCAGCTAAAAATTCAAATACCATTTTGCGGATTAGCATCCCGACCTCTGCTCCTGATATGCACTTAAAATCTAATTTGTATATCGCCCAATCTGGGCATCAGTTAAGTTTTGATTTTGATTAAGCAGCCACATTTACGGTTTGACCTTTGCTTGCACGAAGTGCCTTGTATCGCAGGTTGAGTGCTGATCGATCTGCTTTTAAAGCGCCTTCAGTCAAGATCTCAATGACTGCTTGCATTTGAGGCGGTATTCCGTTTTCCTCCCAATCATTAAGAGTTGAACGTCCTAGCTCTATTTTTTTAGCTAATTGAGCTTTATTGGGCACCGAGTGAAGGGAAATTAAATCTTGTACATTCATATTCCTATATCCGAACTTATTGGTTCGGTTTATTGAAACATGAGTTCGGGTATTCGTCAACATTTTTGTTCATAATCTCGAACATATATCTATGGGTGATGTTATGGCTACGACTTCAGAGCGTATTATTGAAAGAATGAAAGAACTTGGACTTTCTCAAGCCGATTTAATAAGAGCAACTGGTGCGGGTCGTGCTACCGTGTCTGGCTGGATTAACGGTTCGAATGATCCAAGTGCTAAATATTTAGATTCTCTTGCAAGTGCTTTAAAAACAACTACATCCTATTTGCTTTCAGGCAATATGAACGTCATAAGTAGTCGCACTGAGTCAAATGTATCAAGTAGTCCAATTGCTACAGTCTTCTATGCTCCCTTAATATCTTGGGTGCAAGCAGGAAGTTGGACAGATATGAATTCAGTGGAAAATTTAGAAGATTGTGAAATTATTCCTCTCGTACCTGGTGCTGGTAAAAGAAGTTTTTATTTAGAAGTTAGAGGCTTAAGTAATGCACCATATTTTGAGGAAGGGGAAAAAATTTGTATTGATCCAGATTGGTCAATAGAAAATATACAAACAGGTGAGATGGTTGTTGTTAAGTGTGATGGTGAAGCGACATTCAAAGCTTTAATTGTAGAGCCTAATGGGTATTACCTAAAACCTTTGAACCCTAATTGGGCTGAACAAGTTATCCCGCTGAAAGAAAATTGCGAATTAGTTGGTAAGTATGTTGGTTCTTTTAAGCCAGCCAAGAAATTCAATCTTATTTAAATAATAGAAATTTACAAAAATATAACCGCCTAAATGGCGGTTTTTTTTCGAGAAAAGAACAATAAAACGAAATACCGAACAAAAAAATGATAATTTTCCGAACAAAAGTGTTGACATTAATGTTCGGTTATACGAACATGTGTTTACAGAAAGCATAAAGCCCCGAAGTATAAATCTTGCAGGATTACTTCGAGGCTCTTGTAAACACTTACACGCTTACGGAGTTAAGTATGAATCAAATACATCCAAAGAGTCAAACAACTCAAATCCTATATCAGCCACCTACTAAAGCTGAAATGAAACCTAAGTCATTCATTAAAGACACCATTCACAATATTGTTATGGCCCTAGTCGTAGTTTCAATTATGAGTGGTCTCACAACTGCTTGCTTCTATGCAGCCGACAAAGAAGCTGAATATCAACAAAATCAAGGAGCGCAGCATGAACGCAATATCAATTCAAAGTGATTTGTTAGCGCCTTGTTTTCCAGCTTTTAAAGTTGAATCGGAAATTGTCTTAGGTGATCGAATCCAATTTGTTTTAAGCCTTGGTTGTTGTTCGATTGATTGCTCAATGCCTGTGCTTAAAACCACACAAAGCTTTTTGATTAACCACACTTCCGATCCACAAAACGAAATTGATTTAGATATCGACTCATGGAAAGCCATTGAAAATACGCTTGTTGATGTGCTTGCAAGTGATGGCGTGGCGATTCAAGAGGGTCAGCAATTCATGCTCACAGATGATCAAATTTATCGATTAAATGAGCGCATCGAGTGGGCTGTTGAAGAAGCTTTTGAAAAGGAATTAGCAGTAAAGAAGTTGGCTGCTGAAGAATACTGAGGGATTGGAAATGAATGCAAAATTTGAATTGGAAGTTTTGAGTGAAAACTCTAACGAGGTTGTTGAGGCTTTTAAAACTGAAGGTGGAGCACAAGCCTTATTTGATCGTATTGCTAGTCAAGCTAGATCAATTGTTCCTGATTTATCGACTGATAAGGGTCGCAAAGAGATCGCATCGATAGCTCGTAAAGTTGCTTCCACAAAAACTGCTTTTGATGCTCACGGCAAAGCCCTTAAAGAGCAATACACGGTAATCACAAACAAGATCGATGCAGATCGAAAACTATTCCGTGACCAGTGTGATGCACTACGTGATGAGATTCGCAAGCCGTTAACTGATTGGGAGAATGCTAAAAAAGCACGCGAAGCAGAGATTCAGAGCAAAATAGCTGAATTTGATAAAGGGCGTATCGATATTGGTTCTCCTGCTGAGCTAATTAAATCAGTAATAGCCGAAATCGAATCAATCGAGATTGATGACTCATTTGATGATTTCAAGGACGTTGCAAAGCTTCGTAAATATGAGTGCTTAGAGCACATGAAAGTCATATTGATCGAACGCGAAAAATTTGAAACAGAGCAAGCAGAACTCGAAGCACTGCGCCTTGCTGAACAACAACGCATTCAGCGTGAACATGAAGAAAAAATTGCTCGTGAAGCTGCCGAACGTGCAACTCGTGAAGCAGAGGAAAAAGCTCGTTTAGAAGCTGAACGTGTACAACGCGAAAAGCTGGAAGCGGAACAACGTGAAGCTCGACTAAAAGCAGAAAAAGAAGCCGCTGAACTGCGTGCTGTTCAAGCTGCTGAAAATGAACGTAAGCGTCTTGAAGCGGAGACTTTTGCTAAGGCTGAGGCAGAGCGCAAGGCTGAAGAAGCGCGTTTGGCTGATGTGGAGCACAAAAAGCAAATCTGTGGCGAGGCGCTTAAAGGTTTGACTGATCTTGGTGTGAGTGCTGATCAGGGCAAAGCTATTCTGAATGCAATCAATAAAGGCCTGGTGCCTCACGTTTCGATCAAATTTTAAGGAATAAGAATATGAATGCAGTAGCTCAAACAAATCCAGTATTGCCAGCAAATTCACAAACTTCAAACCTTGTGCTTGATCCAGTGGCGATGCAAAACATGGTGTCTTTTGCAGACTTCATGAGTAAGGCAACTATCACCGTGCCGAAACATTTGCAGGGTCAGCCAGGTGATTGTCTGGCAGTAACTATGCAGGCCATGCAATGGGACATGAACCCTTTTGCGGTGGCTCAGAAAACTCATATTGTGAATGGAAACCTTGGTTATGAGGCTCAGTTAATTAACGCGGTCATCATCTCTAAAGCCCCTATTGTTGGCCGTCCCAACTATGGGTGGTATGGCGACTGGTCAAAGGTGGACGGCAAGACTTGCAAAGCTCATGACATTGGCGTCCGCACATGGGTAACCATTAAAGGCGATTCAAATCCACGTGTGCTTGATGTTTCATTTGCTCAGGTTGGCACCGTGCGTAATTCGCCTTTATGGGTGAACGATCCAAAGCAGCAAATCGCATATTTGGCAACCAAGAAACTGGCTCGACTGCACTTTCCTGATGTGATTCTGGGTGTGTATACAGAAGATGAATTACTGGATCACGCGCCAATGATGGATGTAAGTCCTGCTGAAAATAATGCTGAATACCTGGCTTTTGAAGCTGAGCACTTACCTAATTTTCAGAATGAAGCGCAGTACGGATCTGAGCGATTGCAAGCGGTATATGCAAGCCTACCTAAGAGTGAACATAAGCGTATCTTCTGGACCACTCACTCAGTTGCTTTAAAACAAGTTGCTGAGCTTGCAGATCAAGCCCTATCACGCCAAGGAGAGACTTATGAACATTCTCCAGCGTAATGATGATTGGCATGCTCAAAGATGCGGAAAAGTTACCGCATCGCGCATAAAAGACATGGGTGCTAAGCCAACCAAAGGTAAGAGGTATAACGCCTTAACACTGACTATTCTTTCTGAGCGCATCACTGGCGTTCAGGAGGAATCAAAGCCTACAACAGCAATGCAATGGGGAATTGATCAAGAACCTTTTGCAATTACTGCTTATGAAAATGAGCGTGGTGCGATTGTTTCAAACGTGGGGTTGGTTGACCACCCTGCTATTGAAATGAGTGGGGCGAGCCCAGATGGCTTGGTTGGTAAAGATGGTCAATTAGAAATTAAATGCCCATCCACAACTATACACTTGAACACCATTTTAATGGATGAGGTGCCTGCTGAACATATTCCACAGATCACATGGCAGTTGGCTTGTACTCGTCGAGCGTGGTGTGATTTTGTGAGTTACGACCCTCGCCTACCTGAACATTTACAGCTTTTTATTAAAAGAGTTTATGCAAAGGACTTAGATATTCAGGGTGTTGAAAATGAAGTGATTGCTTTTAATCGCACTGTCGATATTGCCTTAAAGCAGCTACAGGCTTTCGAGGTGGCAGCATGAGCTACACATACAACAGTCAAACTCGCACAGTTGAAATCACATGCAGAGGCAGAGTTAAAACTTATAGAGATATCAATCTATTCGGGATTGAGTCATGCATCAAAGATTTTGTGAGCACGTGGGGGTATAGATGATTTTTAGAATAAAACAGCGCGACCTTCAAGCCTTCAAAATATGGCTTGTACTGCTCGGGTATGTACAGAAAGACCTTGCTGACGGTGGCGCGACATTTAAAGGCAAAGGCACAAAGTTGGATTATGTGCTTATTGATTCAAAGATGAGTGGCAACTCTGCATGTCAGAAGTTGTATGAAGAATTCAAAGTCCATTTGGTGAGTCCATTGGATGTGAAATTAGCGAAGGTGGCGTGATGGATATTCAAAGAGATATAGATCAATTTAAGTCTGAGATATCAAGAAACCACTATTTCTTGAAAAATTTGGAGAAGAACTTTCAGGGTGATTTTGAATGCTTCTTTCAATTAAATAAAGAAGGCGGGTTCTTGCTACATGAAGCTAAACTCTCTTTTGAGGCATGGAAAACAGCCAAAGCGAGTGTGGCGGAAGGGTTTGTTTTGGTATCGAAAGAGCTTCCTGAGACTATTGCTGAAGCCATGGCACTAGAACGTGTTCCTAAGCCTTTCGGGGAGACCGATCCTGTATGGATTGAGATATCGGAAAGGTCTTATAGAGATAGTCTTTTAAGAAAGAAATGGGATTTGTGGCGTGACTATAAAGCCATGATCGAAGCACAGGAGCCAGCCAAATGACTGAAAAAATTTTTAATTTTACGGTACCTGTGTCAGGTCAAGCATCTTTCTCAGTTGTTGCTTCAAGTTATGAGGAAGCTCTGGAGAAGATTAACAATGAAGATTATTACATAAAACCTGAACTTGAAGATATTGATTGGGACTTTGGAGACCGGGAATCATGCGAAGTCTTACCAAAGTGCTATACAACTGAAGATATCAAGGAGCCAACCAATGACTGAAATTCAACGCACAAACATTGATTTTGCAAAGAGCTTTCTTGAATTGATTGGTCCACGTGTGGGAAATGGAACAGGTATTCAAGGCACATTAACAGATGGTGAATTAGGCGCTCTATATCACATCGTTCAAGAGTGGTTATTTGAACATGATTTACCCGAAAGTGTGGTGGAGTCGTTGGGAGAAGTGAGCTGATGAATGTGAATGTTCTACCAACTAAAACCCAAAAATATCATTGGCTACTGGTCGCCTATTCATTTAAGCGTAGAGAAATAAGTGGAACTGGCTCCTTCACTCACGGTGTTTTAGATGAAGGTCAATCAACAAATATCACCAAGAGCGATTTAAGTTTCATAAAAAAAACTGCCAGTGAACAATGTGGGCTCATTAATGATGAGCTACTGGAATGTTTTGTTTTGTCGGTATCATTTCTTGGAACCATGACCAAGGATGAATTTAATGATGAAGAAATAGAAGCAGGTAAAAGATTGGAGGTGTTATGAAATGGTACTCAATGAGCCAAGTATCCAAAATGCTTGGCTTTGGGAGTGTGAATACTTTCAAAAAGCACTATCTTGAAAAGTATCCTCCTGATCGTGACACCCCGACTTATAAGGGTTACACGGAAAACACCTTATTGAAAATGAAAGCTGAAATTTTGGGAGAGGCGTGATGGGATGGATTAGTGTTGAGGATAGATTGCCTGAAGTTGAGCCTAATACTGATGGTGTAGTTTGTGCAGTAGTGTGCTCTTTAGGTAATGTTTACAGAGCTAGGTACATGCATGATGTGGAAGGTGCAGATGTTGATACGAAATATTGGTCTGAATTTGTTGTTGATTGTTTTAGTAAAAAGGATCATGAGTACTATGAAATAAACGCCAAAATAACCCACTGGCAACCACTTCCAGAACCACCAAAAGGCGCTTAATTAGCGCCTTTCATCCAACTATCAACCTCGTCAGAATACCATTCCATTAACTCAACCCTTTCCTCCCAGTATTCAGCACGGTTGTAAATGCCACGAATACGATCCTTGGGAACGTGTGCAATCTGGTATTCAATTGCATCAGAGCGAAACTTTTTAGAGTTGTTGGCGTGTGTTGAAAATAGTGATCGGAAGCCATGGGTTACCATCTGACCGCCATAGCCGTTTCGTTTAATCAACGCTAATACTGAATCTGACGGCATGTGATGACCTAAACGACGACTATTTTTAAAGATATACCCATCATCTTCACGATTATTATATAAGTCTAAAAATAATTGTTTGGTGCGCTTAGTGAGTGGCACTGCATGATCCCGACGCATTTTCATACGTGATGCAGGAATTACCCACACATCATTTTCAAAATCAACCTCACCAGTATCCCATCGCGCTTTTAATAACTCAGAAATACGAACCGCTGTGTAACATGCAAGCTTCGCTGCGTGTAACACCGATTGAGTTGTGATACCTGAATGTAATCTTTTCCAAAACTCAGGCATTTGAGCAGATTCAAGCGAAGGCATATTGCGAACGACTTGCTGTGGGATCACATCACTCACCAATGCACATGGATTCTTTTGAGTGTAATCAGATGCAATCGCAAAGTTACACACTTCATTTAAAAGTCTGAGTGAGCGCTTTGCAGTCTCAAGCGTGCCTTTACCCACCATTTCCTTAACTTTCTTAACGACCTGTTTTCTTTCTAATTCATCAATTGGAGTGTGTGCAAAATCTTCTGAAATATAGTTGAGTCGATAAGTAACTGTATTGATGTATTTTTCATTGGACCAACGCGGCGTCATCATTTTGACCCATTCAGCAATCACCTCCTTAACCATCGGTGAATCCAAGACTTTGCCTTGTGCTTCAGCTTTATATTGTCGCGCAAGCTGGCGAGCTTCTTTGCACCCAACATCAGGATAAACGCCTAATTGCTTACGAGTCTGTTTACCATGAACTCGATAAGATAAAACCCATGTCTTTTTACCCGATGGCAACACATCAACCGACAATCCCTCACCGTCCGCAATCGAATATCTTTTTTCTTTTGGTTTTAAGCTTTTTACTTGAGAGTCGGATAGCACTTTTTAAACCCCTGTTACACGCGTGTCACACCTGTGTAACACTGTATCGTGATTAAGTCTGATTAACAATGATTAAGACTGATCAAGATTGACAGAAACATCAGGCGATAAAAAAGCCCTAAGTCATTATAACTTAAGGCTTTTAGGTCAAATTTGATCGAGATTAATTAAGATTGATCAAGCTTGATAAAGTATATTGGTGGAGATGGCGGGAGTCGAACCCGCGTCCGCAAGCACTACACTCGAGATTACTACATGCTTAGATATCGTCTATTGTTTTAACCCTCAAAGACCCGACGAACAGGGTTAAGAGAGCGATCCTTTAAGTTTAGTACAACACCCCAAGGCTTGATGTTATACGGACTTGTGTGCGTGCGCTTCAGTCGGGATCTCTAACCACAAGTATTCAGAGATGCGGACAAGCTGCCCTTAGGCAGCTAGAGCGTAAGATTCGTCGTTTGCGACTATTTAAAATGCAAATTTTATTTACGAGAGAAAATGCGCTCTCGGCATGCATCTATGAGTTTCATCACCAGCGTCGAAGCCAGGAACATCCCCAAAGTACAACGCAATCATAGCATAAAAGTTTGAAAATACGACCTCAAATTTCACAACAATTACACATACACATGCGCTTATTTCAATAATTGAGATAAAATCCCTTTTTTCAAGTTCAAAATTGCATATTTTATGAGTTATTTACTTGCACTGGATCAAGGGACGACGTCAAGTCGTGCGATCATTTTTGATGAACATGGAAACGTTCATGCAACAGCTCAAAGAGAAACTAAAATACGAACACCACAGTCAGGCTGGGTAGAGCAAAATGCACAAGAGATTTGGAGTTCACAAATCACAGTAGTGCAGCAAGCAATTGCTGATGCACGATTACTGCCTAAAGATATCAAAGCTTTAGGCCTAACCAATCAACGCGAAACGACAGTGATTTGGGATAAAAAAACTGGTGAACCTCTAGCCCCTGCGATTATTTGGCAAGATCGCAGAGCAAGTGATTGGTGTAATTCCCTCATTCAACAAGACTTACAAAACAAGATAAATTACACCACAGGACTCCGCATTGATCCTTATTTCAGTGCTGGAAAATTAGTGTGGTTACTTGAAAATATTGATGGTTTAAGAGCTCGTGCGGAACAAGGCGAAGTGGCTTTTGGAACCATTGATAGCTGGCTAGTTTGGAATCTCACTCAAGGTGCTGAACACGTGATTGAAGTCTCGAATGCTTCAAGAACCATGTTAATGAATCTGCATACCCAGCAATGGGATGACGAATTACTCGCACTATTTAATATCCCAAAAGCAATACTACCCAAAATCGTGGCTTCTGATTGCCATATTGCCAATACAGCAAAAGGTCTCTTAGGTGCAGAAATTCCAATTACAGGGATTTTAGGTGATCAACAATCAGCGTTATTTGGTCAATCATGTTTTGACGTAGGCTCAGCTAAAAATACCTATGGTACTGGCTGCTTTATGTTATTCAATACAGGTGATCAAATTCAACTGAGTCAGAATCAGCTTCTCTCCACTTTAGCTTGGCAATGCAAAGAACACACCTCGTATGCGCTTGAAGGTAGTGTTTTTATGGCTGGTGCGATTGTGCAATGGTTACGTGATGGACTAGGAATTATTCAAAGTAGCCAAGAAGTTGAACAATTGGCGTGTCAAGTTAACAATACCGATGGTGTCGTACTTGTTCCTGCCTTTACAGGCTTAGGAGCACCTCATTGGGATACGGATGCCCGCGCATTATTATGCGGTATGTCTAGAGGGACAAATAAAGCACATATTGCGCGAGCAGCTCTCGAATCAATCGCATTTCAAGTCGCTGACGTTTTGAATGCCATGCAATCTGATATTCGAAACCCTTTAAAAGAATTACGTGTAGATGGTGGTGCGAGTCAAAATGATATGTTGATGCAGTTTCAAGCCGACTTACTGAATGTTCCTGTATTAAGACCGCAACTTTTGGAGTCAACGGCTTGGGGAGCTGCGGCAATGGCAGGTTTAACTGCAGGTGTATTTAAAAATCCGTCTGATATTGCGGCATCATGGAAATTGGAAAAAGCCTTTGAGCCAACAATGTCTGAAGATCAACGTCAATTTCATTTACATCAATGGAATAGTGCGTTAAAACGTTCAAGATCAGATGTTTAGTATAAAAAACCGCCTACAAGGGCGGTTTTCTTATAAGAGATACATAGATTTTTCAATATGCGTATGAAGCAATACCTGTTGCAATTGCTTTACCTTCATCATTCACCATATTCATGCGCATCGTACAACCTTTGCGACCCATGCGTAGGACTTCAGCAGTGGCAATAAAATACTTTCCGCGCCCTGGTGATAAATAATCCACTCGCATATCCACTGTTGCTAAACGTGAAACTTTCTTTAAAGTTTCAGGCAACATATCAGGCTCTGCACGCTTGTAAAGCTCGCCCATTGCAACAATCCCGCCAATACTATCGAGTAATGTTGCTGCTACACCGCCATGCAAAATTTGGAAAGAAATATTACCAATGAGATTAGGTTTCATCTCAATATAACCTTGGATTTCACCTTCTACGACACGCATTTGCATTTCGTTGTAAGCGAAATAAGGAGAGGTATTAAATACTTGAGTGAGTTGATTTAATACCACTTCAAGATCTGGTTTAGCACCTAAATGGAGGTTACCCATCCATTTTTTTTGGGAATCGTTCATACAAAACTCAAATTAACATCATGAGAAAAAACCATCAGCATTTTCCCAAAAACCGCCTTAAGGGGGCTACAATTAGACCCAAGTAAAATACCAAACATCGAGATTGTGATGACTTATACGTTTAATCGCCCTGCTTTTCCTGCAACACGCATGCGCCGTATTCGAAAAAATGACAAACTCAGAGCGATGGTGAGAGAAACACATCTTTCTGCTGAACATCTCATTTATCCGGTATTTGTTCTACCAGGTCAAAATCAAACCCAAGAAATACCTAGTATGCCAAATATTCACCGTCTTTCAGCTGATTTGTTGTTAAACAAAGCTGAAAAACTTTTAGAATTAGGTGTATCTAAATTAGCTTTATTCCCAGTTACCCCACAAGAAGACAAAAGTTTAACTGCTGAAGCAGCATGGAGAGATGATGGTTTAGTTCAAAGCACTGTCCGTCTTCTAAAAAAAGAATTACCAGAAATGGTACTCATCACTGATGGCGCTTTAGACCCTTATACAACACACGGTCAGGATGGCATCATAGATGAAACAGGTTATGTCCTGAATGATGAAACTGTTGAGTGTCTGATTAAACAAGGTTTAAGCCATGCAGAAGCAGGAGCCGATGTTTTCGCACCGAGTGATATGATGGATGGTCGTATTGCTGCGATTCGTCAAGCATTTGAAGCAAATGGTCATATTTATACCAATATCATGGCTTATTCTGCCAAATATGCATCAAGCTTCTATGGTCCTTTCCGTGATGCAGTGGGTTCAGCATCTAATTTAAAAGGTGGTAATAAGTATAACTACCAAATGGATGTAGGAAACCGAGCTGAAGCTCTTCACGAAATTGCACTAGATATTCAAGAAGGTGCAGACATGGTGATCGTAAAACCAGGGATGCCATATCTAGATATTGTACGTGAAGTTAAAGACACATTTGGCATTCCAACATTTGTTTATCAAGTGAGTGGTGAATATGCCATGTTGGCAGCAGCAATCCAAAACGGCTGGCTTTCTGAAAGTGTGATTTTAGAATCATTGATGAGCTGTCGTCGTGCTGGTGCAGATGGAATTTGGACCTATTTTGCTGAAGATGCTGCAAAAATGCTTAAAGATCTGTAATACACTATTGAATCAAAAGCGCTTTTACATAAAGCGCTTTTTTTCTACTACAATCATCATCATTGTATTCGAGACCCAACTTTTAACTCACTCATTTAACATCTTACATCTCATCGATCTCTTTTCATCATTGAGATTATTTGCACGATTAGAGCTTGAATATGGTCTAATACACCCCGTCATTTTGAAGGTGGATAAAAATGCACGTTGCCATCATTGGATGTGGAATTAGCGGCTTACTAACAGCGCTTGAATTACTCGAACAAGGTTGTGAAATTACCCTCATTGATCAAAAACAAGCAGCTAAAGCTGCATCTTGGGCAGGTGGTGGTATTTTGTCACCTATGTATCCTTGGCGTTATCCCAAAGCAGTCAATCAATTGGCACAACTTGGTAAATCGTTATATCAATCTTGGAATCAAAAAATTCAACCATTGAGTGGCATTGATTTCGAAATTCACGATTCAGGCATGTTAATTTTTGATGAAGATGATTTTGAGATTGGACTCAGTTATAAGGCGCAATATAACGAGCCGATGCAGCATTGCGATTTACTCGACGAGACTCAATTAAGAAATCTGAATCCACGAGTTTCTAATACTTTCAAGCAGGCTTTGCATTTTCCACAATTGTCTAATGTTCGTAATCCTCGTCTTTTAAAGTCTATTCTGACTTATCTTAAATCACATTCAAAAGTAAAGATTATCGAGCATAAGTGGGTAGAAAAATTACTGATTCAAAATCAGCAAGTTCAATCCATTGTTCTGCATGATCGACATCAAATTAAAGCTGATCAGTATGTTATCGCTACTGGAGCTTGGTCGGCACATTGGGCATCACAACTCGATTTCAATATCCCTGTTCAACCTGTTCAGGGGCAGATGATCCTATTCAAAACCCCTGAAAACTGGCTACCCACGATGTGTATGTACAAGGTCATGTATATGATTCCACGTCGAGATGGCCATATCGTCTGTGGTTCCAGTATGGCGGAATTAGGTTTTGAACATCGCCCAAATTTGAAAACACAACAATCCATTTACCAAGCATGCATTCAACTCATACCTGAACTTAAAAATTTCCCGATTGTGCAACAATGGGCAGGCTTGAGACCTAGCTCACCTGATGGAATTCCATATATCGGTTTAATGCCTGAAATGAAAAACTTATGGGCGAATTTTGGTCACTTTAGGAATGGTTTATGCATGGGGCCAGCTGCAGCGCAGTTACTACGACAGCTCATGCTGAATCAGACCACCCTCGTTGATCCTAGACCCTATGACCCATCTTTGAAGTTTCAAGTTTAATGTGATGAAAGTAGTTGCTCCAACGCCATTTTGAGTTCTGGATACTGAAATGTATAACCTGCTTGAATAAGTGCTTCTGGTATAACGTATTGTCCATTTAAAATCAATTGAGACTGCTCACCTAACATGATTTTAAACAATGAATCAGGCAGACTTAAAAGCGGTTTCTTGTTTAAAATTTTTGCTGCGGTGCGAACAAAATACACCTGATTCGTTTGTTCAGGAGCAACGAAATTAAAAACTTCGTTTGGAGTGTCATTCAACATCAGAAATTCAATCGCCTTAATCACGTCCTGAATATGAATCCATGCTAAGGGCTGCTGACCTGAACCAATTTTACCTAACAGATTAAATCGAATCGGTAAGAGTAATTGTTGTAAAATTCCTCCGCCATGCCCAAACACCACGCCTAAACGAATGACCTTAATATCAAACTGATTTTTGTATTGGAGCGCCGACCTCTCCCACTCTTGGCAAAGTTCGGACATAAAGATCGGTTGAGATGATCCCTGCTCATTGTTTTTTTCTGACCATTCTTGATCAGGATCAATACCATAATACCCCACAGCAGAACCAGAAATAATTCGCTTGGGATGTTGCTGATGGGTCAGCAGATAATGAAATAATGCATCGGTCGTCTTCACCCGACTGTCGATGAGTTTTTGTTTTCGCCTTTGTGTCCAGCGACCATCACCAATACTTTCACCCGCTAAGTTAATAACATAATCAATTTGAGCGTGTTGAATATCATCGAAAGATTGAACCCATGTCAAACGTGGATGCTTCATTTTGGGATTGGACTGTCGGCTTAAACCAATCACCTGATAATCTTGATCTAGCAGATATGCAACCAAATAAGATCCAATAAAACCTGTTGCACCAGTAACTAAAACGCAAGGATGATACATGGAAATACTCTTATGATCTGATCCCTCTATCATGGTGAAAGATGCCTTTGAGCTCAATTCATGATTACTTATTTACCACCAATTTATTCGCCATGCGCTTCGCTTGTGGACCATAAAACCAAAAGGTAATTAAATATAATGGGATCGCCAGCATCAAAATCATAATTGCACTGAGACTTAAGAAACTGGAATTTTGGACATAGATTAAAAAGTTCTGCCAAATTTCAGGGTCTTTTCTCGAGAAAAATAAAATACTTAAAAAAACACCAAGAAAGTTATAGCCCCAAAAAATCAATGTAAAGCCTAATGTGAATTTTTTACGTTCTTGATCCGAAGGTGCACGTTGTTGTTGATCAATAAATTTATATAAAACAACAATCATCGCAATTAAATATGGAAGTGCAGTGACTATTCCTGCAATTGCCGAAGGCAATAACGCTGCCAAAATACCTGCAACCAGCGTTAATCCTAAGCAAAGTAAAAAGAACCATAAAAAATATTTTCTTAAAGAAACCATAACTCTCAGACGCAATAAATTCCTGTCACAAAGCATAACCGAAAATAAATCAAATATTTTTAATTTTCTTGTCAACCGAATCACAACCTTATGCGTTATATAAGGTACAAGGTCAGTAGCAACCGCGTAGTCATTGCACCGGCATCCGCAATGATACACGGTGACCTTATACCCCAATGAGACCTATAAATCATGCTTCTTGCAGAAAATTTAGTTTAGCAGCCTAAATTTGAATGACTGAAGTATTTTGGCCGACGATTTCACATCACTCGAATCGTCGGCTTTATTTTTGAACTTAATAAATTTTCTAAATATACTTTTATCCATAAAGATGAGATAACAATCAGAATAAATCCTAGTCGCAATGTATAAAGAAAAAATTAAACATAAAATTAGTCTAAAAAAACGTCTAAATTTTAAATCAGACTTTTGGGATGTATTGAATTATCCATTCAATCGCTTTCTTATCAGTATCGTATTAGTTTGCTATTGCTTTGTTTTTATTAAAGCATTTATTAATCATCAATTTCACATACCGCTTACAATCATCAGTTTACTCTGTGGTGTTTTTTATCAAAGTTATCAAATCATTAGAAACAAAGAAAAAATCTTAATTTATTCAATTTTAAGCCTATTTTTGAGTGCACTTTCATTTATTTCTATACAGAGTAATAGCTCGAATCCATTAATAATTTGGGTCTATTTCTATCTTGGTGCTTACTTAATAGTTTTTTCTGTAGAGCATCATCAGAGTTTAACCACACCTTTTGGTGAAGGTCTTAGTTTTTTATTCGCACTTGGAATTTGCTATTGGTTTTTCGAAAAACAGATGCTTGGTGTTGATACAGTATTATCGACATTTATCACAATAATCTTGTTAATATTTTTACTTTATTCGATTGTACATGCCTTTTTTGAAATTAAGCATCATCATTTAAGCCGTTTTCTACTGAGTTTCTTTACTTGTTGTTCAATTTTAATTTTGTCTATTGATCAAATTATAGAACTTTATTCACAGGGCGATATTACATCTGAGCATCGTTGGGTTGAGCGTTTAATTTTATTATTTCGATATTTTTTACTCGGTATATCGTCTTTATATCTTTTTCAAAACTTAATGCTGCTTCTCAGCTATTTTCCCAATAAATACACGCGTTCTTATTTTTCAGATGTCAAACAAAATACGCTGATCCATATCAAACGTTTTGCAGAAGATCAAATTTCTAAAACAGAAGCTTGGTTTGCACTCATTTTTACGGTTTCAGTCTATTCTTTAAATTATATCTATCAAATAATTCCCATCAATATGAGTATTTGGCTAAGCATTCTATTGGTACCCTTAGTCATCCAATCTTTTTTTTCATCATAAAATAGATCAATCGTTAACAGCAGCTAAACTGCATGCATCCTCTTCTCATAAGCAAATCTCGATCAACTCGAGAATCAAAAATAGAAAAAAGAGAAAAAGACGAAAAAAGAGTAAATCGAATAAAAAATAGCGATTAAAAGCTGTCTTATAGAGATGTTAAAAATTTCGATGTTTTAAAGTCCGATATTGGATAAGATGACAATTGAGATGTTTTGGGGTTCGGTAATGGCAGTGCGTTTTTTTCATACTTCAGATTGGCATTTGGGGCAATTTTTTCACAATCATGATCGTGACTATGAACACACACAATTTTTAAACTGGCTACTTGCGCAAATTCAACAAAAACAACCGAATGCCCTGCTGATTGCCGGTGATATTTTTGATGTGGTCAATCCTGCATCATCTGCTCAAAAACAGTTATACCAGTTTCTCACCGATGCCCATGCCATTGCCCCGCATATGCAAACCTTAATGATCGCAGGTAATCATGATTCCGGTTACCGCATTGAACAGGTTGAACCTTTTCTAGCGAAATTCAATGCCAAAGCGGTCGGTATTATTGGCAAACAGGATGGTGAATTTGATCTCGATCGTTTGTTGGTACCTATTTATGATGCTGATAAAAATATCGTTGCTTGGTGCTTAACCCTGCCTTATTTACGCAGTGCCGAAATTACAGGCTTAAATGAAAATACCACCAACAGCCAAAATGCGATTGCCTATTTACACCAACAACTTATTGCGGAAGCTAAAGCGCGTAAACAACCCAATCAAGCCTTAATTTTGATGTCACATGCCCATATGCAAGGCGGTGAAACCTCAGATTCCGAACGTCCAATTGTGATTGGTAACGAAGAGGCTTTATCCACTGCATTATTTGATGATGTGATTGATTATGTGGCACTCGGTCATTTGCATAAACCGCAAAAAGTTGGACAGGAACATATTCGCTACAGTGGCTCACCTATTCCACTGTCTTTTAGTGAACGCAACTATAAACATCAAGTGGTTGAAGTCACCATTGACCCCGAAGCTGATGAACAAAATCATTTTCAATATCAAGCGCACATTATTCCACGTACCGTGGATTTGATTCGAATTCGTGAACCCTTGTCTGAATTAATCACTACGGTACATGCCCTGTCAAAAGGCGAAATTGACAATCTCAATGCACGACATTTTCTAGAGATTGAATATACGACAGATGCCCCACCGCCTGTAGACTTACGTCAGCAGATTGAACTGGCACTGCCACCAAATCGTTATCGTTTACTGCGTATAGCTCGAATTTATCAAAAAGCAACGGAGCAAAACGATGAAAGTCACAAAGTCGATTTAGCGCCCCCCACCCCTGAAAAATTATTTTTAAGCTTGTGGGAAAAAATGGGCTATGAGCAGGATGAATCGGTGAAGCGTGATTTCTTAACTTTGCTTGAAGCGGCACAACACGATTTGGATCAAAAAGCGCACTAAGGACAGGTCATGAAAATTATTCGACTCAGTTTAAACAACTTGGCCTCTTTAGCCGGTGAACAACATATCCATTTTGAACAAGCGCCATTGGCTCAGGCAGGTCTGATTGCCATTACTGGTAAAACAGGTGCAGGAAAATCGACGCTGCTCGATGCCATGTGTTTAGCTTTGTACGATGAAATCCCACGTTTACGTGGCGCAGCTGGCAGCATGAAAGATGTAGGCGGTAAAGACATTTCAATTAAAGATTCGAAGAATATTCTGCGTCGTGGTACCACCGCTGGTTTTGCTGAACTTGAATTTCTTGCCCTTGATGGTAAACGCTATTTGGCGCGGTGGGACATTAGCCGTGCGCGTAAAAAAGTTGATGGCAATTTAAAAGTCGAGCGCTTTGTTCAATGTTTAGATGATGGCGCGACCTTAACGCAAAAAATCTCGGAAGTGACGCCACTGATTGAAAAGCTGATTGGTCTCAGTTTTGAGCAATTTACCCGTGCAGTCCTGTTAGCACAGTCTGAAGTCGGTGCATTTTTAAAAGCCAAAGACCATGAACGTGCAGACTTACTCGAATATTTAACCAATTCGCAAATTTTTAGTGAAGTCAGTAAAAAAGCCGCTGATAAATTTAGTGAAATTAAACAGCAACGTACTGATTTAGAAAAGCAACTCGGTCATATTGATATTCTGAGTGAAGAACAACTTGCAGCCTTAAATCAACAACATCAGCAGTTAAAACAACAACTCGTACATTTGGCACAATCAGAAAAGCTGCTTGAAAATGAACGTAAATGGTATCTTGAGCGTGATCAATTGTATGCTGAAGTCCATGGCAAAAAAGAGATTTATGAAGTTCAGCTTGATGCCGTAAATAAATCCGCAGCACAACAACAATTGCTACAACAGCTTGATGCATTTCAAGCCATTCGTGAACAATATGTACAGCGTGCACGTTTAGAACCACAAAAACTTGAGGTGCAACAAAAACAACTGGCCTTTCAAGCTGAGTTTGTCTCTTTACAACAACAAGCTACTACTGAACAACAGCGCTTAAAAGCCTATGAACATGCCCAAGCGCAATTTGAGCAGCAACGTTTGGATATTAAGCCTCATCTTGAACAAGGCTTAAATTTGGATCATGACATTCACAGTATTTCTGAACAGTATAAAAAACTCAGTGCAGATAAAGATCAGCTTGTTCTCAATGAATTAGAACCGTCAAAACATGCTGTTGAACAACAACAGACCAGCGTATTGGCTTGGCAAAACAAACAGCAACAAATCAACTTTGAGTTAACCCAAAGCCAATTTTTACAATGCTTTGACCAAGAACCACAAAGTACTTTGCAGGCGCTACAACATTATGTCGAGCAATATCAGTTGCTTCATCAACAAGAGCCAGAACTATTACAACAATCCTTTGCAACTTTAGAACAGCAACAGCAAACCATTGTACAACGTCTGCAAAGCTATGTGGCTCAACATGAAAGTCTTGACGCTTTGACACAATCGCTAAAAAACATCCAACAACAGCGTGAACATCAGCAAAGTACGGTATTACGACTGCAACATCAACAGCAGCAGCTTGATCAAGTCATTACCCATATCAGCGAAACACACGACCTGACAGGCTCAATCGCTGAACAACAAAAGCAACTGCAGATTATTCAACAGACCCTTGAAAAACGCCTGAGCGAAAAAGCCACACAAGAAGCTGCTTATACTCAACTACAACGCATCTTGGAGGCACAGCGTCTATTACATAGCGAAAACGTGCAGCATTTACGTGAACAGCTCAAAGCCAATCAACCGTGTATGGTCTGTGGTAGCCATGAACATCCGTTTTTAGACCATCATCAACGCTTAGAACAAGGTTTATTGCAACTACACGAGCACCAATTGCAAGAGGCTCGTCAACAATTGGAACAGGTCAATCATGAGGTACAGCAAGCACAGATTGAGCAATCCAAAGTACAGACCTTACTTGAACAGCAACAACAGCGTATGGAACAGCTCACGCAATTCACTCAGCAACAGCTCGAGCACATTCAAGCAGCATTACAACAACTGGGTTCAAATCTCGACACGGCAGACCCGATTCAGTTGCAGCAGCGCATAATGCAGCAGATCGAAACACTGCAATCGCACATTGAACAACAACAGGTGCAAGAACAAGAACTTAGTCAATTGCTTGAGCAATGGCGTAAGGAGCAACAGCAACAACAGCAATTACAATTGAATATTCAACGTCGTGTGCAACTTGATCAAGGTATTCAACCCATTGTGCAGTTACTGCCTGCTCGCTATCAGCAAGACATGCCAATACATTGGGTGGCTGAATTACAACAGCAGCTACAGCAACGTGTTGCATTGCTCACCATGCAAAAACAGGTAGAGACATCACTGCTGCAAGCACAGCAGGAACTTGAAAAAATGACGCTGCGCTTTGAAGCAGCGCAAAAGCACGAACAACACCTGACTCACCAGATTGAACAACTGATTGAGCAAGGCAAAATGTTACGCTCGAAACTTGCGGAACTGACCCAAGACTATGCCGGTCAAAGCTACCGTTATGCTGCGGATTGGCAAAAACATTTAGAGGAAACTGCTGTCGCCCATGCCAATGAGGTTCATGCACAACGCAGTAAAACTGCACATGCTGAACAACAGCTGAATGCAGCCAATTTACAACAGCAGCAGTTGCTCAGTGATTTACATCATATTGAACAGGCATTACAGCAAGTACAACAGGCTATTCAGCAATGGCAACTGAGCCATCCGACCGTGACCACAGATCAAATCACAACATGGTTAAGCATTGATTTAGCCCAACATCAACAAATACGCCATGAGTTAAATACGCAGCGACAACTTTTAGAGAATGCCAAAACCGCTTGGCAAGTTTTAGAAGAACGTTATCAAGCCCATTTAAAACATCAGCCTGAACATGATCTCAGCATGCTCGAGCAGCAACTTGAGAACTTGCAAACGGAAAAGCTCGCTCAACAAGAAGCGCTCACCGATACAGAAACTCAGTTACGCATGAATGCTGCTAATCAAACCAACTATGCTAAGTATCAAAGCCAAATTGAGCAAATTAAAGCAGAAGAATATCGTTGGGGACGTATCTACGATTTGATTGGGCATAAGGAAGGCACCAAGTTTAAAAAGATTGCTCAAGAGCATCATTTAGATATTTTGGTGGAATATGCCAATCAGCAATTACAGCCGCTTGCGCCACGTTATCAGTTGCATCGTATTCATGACAGTTTAAGTTTGGCCATTATTGACTTAGATATGAACAGCGAAGTTCGACCTGTGTTGTCGTTATCAGGTGGTGAAACTTTCTTAGTGTCTTTAGCCCTTGCTTTAGCGATTGCTAACATGGCATCAGGTTCAATGAAACTTGAATCACTGTTTATTGATGAAGGCTTTGGTACGCTCGACCCGGCATCCTTACATATGGTCATGAATGCCCTCGATCATTTACAAAGCCAAGGTCGTAAGGTCGTGCTCATCTCTCATGTACAAGAAATGCATGAACGTATTCCTGTACAGATTCAAGTCAAACCTGTAGGTGCAGGTGCGAGTACCATTAATATTGTCGGTTAATGGTTAATGATAATAAGTTGAAGCCGTCAAATGATGGCTTTAATCTAAGCCAGTTTTCTTAAAGTTAAAATTTGCTCAGCTCGTCCAAAAGGTCCGTTCAGATCATGAAGAATAGATGAAGTTAACCCGATACCGTCATCACCATATTGTTGCACTGTTTCCAGACCTAGCCACTTACCTATTGGCATACGATAGAGATGTATCTGTAAATCTAAATTCGGGAAAGTATAGTTAAACGGCCAACCTTGTCGTGTGACAATTCCATTCGCTGTATCGACCATTCCCATCAACTTCACAAAGTCTGAATGTATTTGTCCTTCAACCATGTCATAAGGATTGGTTAGCCATACAATTCCCTTGCCTGCCCGTCGATCTAAACGACGTGCCTCAAGTGATTGAATATAGCCTCCAGGCCAGTTTCTAATTTCTTCCCATAAGATCCCCTCGTCAGGATCAGCAACTTTTTGATCTTCTAATCCTGCGACTGCCTGAGTATCACTCATCATCATTCGCCAAGTACGTGCCTGAATGCAGCTTTTACCATGTGCAGACATGGTCGACTCGATCAATTCAATGGTTTTTCCAGGTCGAATAATTCGAGTTTCAATTTGAAACTCCCCAGCGGGTATCAGGCCCAAAATATCTAAACTTATACGTCCAATCCGTAGGTCAGACCGAGCAGAAAAGTGATCCAACTCTGCACAAATAATCCCTGTTGCGGGCGCCATATGCTGTTCGTGCGCATTCCATGCGCCTTGAGCATGTATAGTCGACTTATACTTAGCCAGTACTGATCCATCATCACACACTTTTCGTTCTAAAAGCTGATAATACGAACTCATCCAATTCTTCCCTGTTTTATGATTATGTGAAATATATTGGTTTATTTTTATACATAAAAAGTTGTATTTACAATAACAGTGACTGAACCCGAAAGTTCAGTGCAGACTGAATCCAATCATTTTGAGTAATCTCGCGCCCCAAATAAGGCCGTCCCTATGCGAACCATAGTCGATCCAGCGCTAATCGCATCTTGTAAATCACCCGACATTCCCATACTCAAGGTATCCCAATCAGAAGGATGTGCATGATGCTCTTTCATCTGATCAAAAAGTGTCTTGGCATCATAGAGTGCATCTACATTGCCAGGCGCTGGAATGACCATTAATCCTCGTAATCGAAGTCGAGGTAATATGCTCATTTGAGCAACCAGATCTTCGACCTCTGAAACTGCACAACCATCTTTGCTTTCTTGAGCATCAATATTCACTTGAAGACAAATATTGATAGGCTCCTGTTCGATTGTGCGTTGATTAGAGAGTCGCTCTGCGATAATAAAGCGATCAACCCCATGCACCCATGCAAATTGTTCAGCCAACTGTTTGGTTTTATTGCGTTGTACATGACCAATAAAATGCCATTCGATGTCTAAATCATTCAGCGCTTTGATTTTATCTAATGCTTCTTGCAGGTAATTCTCACCAAATGCTCGTTGACCAGTCTGATACATTTCTCTCAAAATATCTGCTGGATGCGTTTTGGAAACAGCAAGGAGTTTAACCTCGTTAGATTGTCGTTGAGCAACTTCACAGGCTTGTTCAATTTGTCGAATAACACTATTTCTCGCTTGCTCTAGACTCATCATGTATAGCTATCTCAGTTAATTTATCTTTTTTTACTTTCTTGCACGCTAACTGTTGGTTAAGCTGTAGGAAAGCCTTATTATTCTATCAAAATAATTACGATTTTAATGCGTTCGGGGAATTTATGGATATTACAGAATTACTGGCATTTTCAGTGAAAAACGGGGCGTCTGACTTGCACCTTTCTGCAGGAATGCCACCGATGATTCGTGTTGATGGTGAAGTTCGTCGTATTAACTTACCAGCCTTAGAACACAAAGAAGTACACCGCTTAATCTACGACATCATGAATGATAAACAACGTCGCGATTATGAAGAAAAATTAGAAACCGATTTCTCATTTGAAGTACCCGGTGTAGCACGCTTCCGTGTCAACGCATTCAACCAAAATCGTGGCGCTGGCGCGGTATTCCGTACCATTCCTTCTCAAGTGATTTCTATGGAAGACTTGGGCATGGGGCAAATTTTCAAAGACATTTGCGCCTATCCACGAGGAATTGTTTTAGTCACAGGACCAACGGGTTCAGGTAAATCGACTACGCTTGCGGCGATGATGGATTACATTAACGACAACCGTTACGACCATATTTTAACCGTCGAAGATCCAATTGAATTCGTGCACCAATCCAAAAAGTGTTTGATTAACCAGCGTGAAGTGCATCGTGACACACACGGTTTTAATGAGGCGCTACGCTCTGCACTGCGTGAAGATCCAGATATTATTCTCGTCGGTGAAATGCGTGACCTCGAAACCATTCGACTTGCACTCACTGCTGCGGAAACTGGTCACTTGGTGTTTGGAACACTGCATACCACATCTGCCGCAAAAACAATTGACCGTATTATCGACGTGTTTCCTGCCGATGAGAAAGACATGGTTCGTGCCATGCTTTCTGAATCGCTTCAAGCCGTCATCTCTCAAACACTTTTGAAGAAAACAGGTGGCGGTCGGGTAGCTGCTCACGAAATTATGATTGGAATTCCAGCGATTCGAAATCTCATCCGTGAGAACAAAGTTGCACAAATGTATTCTGCAATACAAACCGGTGCAAATTATGGCATGACCACTCTCGATCAAAGTCTCAAAAATCTTGTCGCGAAAGGCATTATTACCCCGCAAGTTGCACGTACTGCGGCTAAACAACCAGAATCATTTTTATAAAAAAGTGAACGTCATTTGATTTAGGGGAATCAAAATGGATTTTAATGACCTGCTCGACATGATGATTGCGCGCAAGGCTTCAGATTTATTTATCAGTGCAGATATTGAACCATCAATGAAAATTAATGGTGAAATTGTGCCTGTAGTTAAAACAAAACTCACTGGTGAAATCATAGGTCAATTGATTCACTCGATTATGAGTGAAAGACAACGAATTGAATTTGCTGCAACACACGAATGTAATTTTGCTATTGCCAATCGTGATAAAACTGCACGTTTTCGTGTCAGTGCTTTTCAGCAACGTGATCAACCTGGCATGGTCTTACGTCGGATTGAAACTGTCATTCCAAGTATTGATGAGCTGAAACTACCACCCGTACTTAAAGATTTAGCAATGACTAAGCGCGGGATCATCTTATTTGTAGGTGCTACTGGTACAGGTAAATCGACTTCGCTTGCAGCAATGATCGGTCATCGTAATCAAAATTCTAAAGGTCATATCATTACCATTGAAGACCCAATCGAATTTATTCATCAACATCAAGGCTGTATCATTACTCAACGTGAAGTTGGCATTGATACAGACTCCTTTGAAATTGCACTGAAAAACACACTCCGCCAAGCACCTGATGTCATTCTTATTGGTGAAATTCGCTCACGTGAAACCATGAACTATGCGATTAGTTTTGCTGAAACAGGACATTTAGTATTTGCGACCTTACATGCCAATAATGCCAACCAAGCCTTAGATCGTATTATTCATTTCTTTGAGACAGATCGTCACAGCCAACTGTTTATGGACCTCTCACTGAACTTGAAGGCGATCATTGCACAACAGTTAATTGCGACTCCTGATAAAAAATCACGTCATCCTGCAATTGAAATCTTAATCAATTCTCCACTGATTTCAGACTTAGTGCGTAAAGGCGAAGTTCATGAAATTAAGGAAGTCATGAAGCGTTCCCGTGAAATTGGAATGCAGACGTTTGATCAAGCGCTATTTGACTTATATAAAGCTGAGAAAATCACTTATGACGAAGCATTACGTCATGCTGACTCTGCCAACGATTTACGCTTACAAATCAAACTCTCTGAAGAAGATCCAAACTATCTGTTGAATTCTGGCCCCCGCCTCACTTTTGATGGTCAAGATGATTAATCAACAGTGAATAAAAAAGGAGCAATCATTGCTCCTTTTTTAATGCAATCAAGATTTATTTTTTACGGTATGCTTCTTGGCATTCAGGCGCATCGCAATAACCATATAAATTCAAAGAGTGACCTGTTAAAACAAAACCAAGTTGTTCAGCAACATTATGTTGTTCTTGTTCAATCAAATCATTGTGGAATTCAACAACTTTGTTGCAGTTCTGGCAGACCATATGATCGTGGTGATCATCTTGCATGATTTCGAATACAGAGTGATTATTCTCGAAATGATGACGTTGGATAATACCAGCAGCTTCAAACTGAGTTAACACACGATATACAGTTGCTAGACCGACATCTTCGCCCTGCTCAAGTAAGGTCTTATAGATATCTTCCGCGCTCAAATGATGCTGTCTTGAATTTTCTAATAATTCCAAAATCTTGATTCGTGGAAGGGTAACTTTAAGTCCAGCTTTGCGTAAATCTTGATTTGAAATAGGCATATAAAAAGGTCTCTCAACAAATTTTAAGTTGGAATATGCAACAGAGTTGAGATGCAGTATGATCTATCCTTGGATCAATTGCATCATAATTAATTTGGGATAGTGTAGCAAAATGCAAAAAATCATGCTGACGTTATTCGTCGCTTCTTTACTGGGTGGTTGTTCTGTCTTTGGTGTATACAAAGTTGATATTCCTCAAGGAACACCATTAACCCAAGCGCAAGCTTCAAAAATTCAAGTCGGGATGACTTACCAACAAGTTCGTTTTTTACTTGGTAGCCCAACCATTTCAGATCCTTTGAATCCTTTACGTTGGGATTACATCTACAATTATACCCCAGGTACATATGCTAAAAAAGCAAATATTCCTGCAACTCAAGGTCAGCATCTAAAAGTATATTTCGATGGTTCTGGCGTCGTGAATAAAATCGAAGGTTTAGAAACTATCCCAGAAACTCAACCTGGTTTACCAGGTTCGAAAGATGCGATTTTGAACGCGCCACCACTATAAAGAATTAGACATAAAAGAAAACCCCTCAAAGAGGGGTTTTTCATATCATTTCAATTGTTTAAAGCGATTGCCACGACAATAGCGCCCAACTGGATTCGCTGCCGCTCGCTTACGGCGTATATCTTTTGGATTAATCGTTAATGCCCGATAGATTTCCACCCGATCACCTGCTTGCAAAACATGCGATTGATCTTGTACTTTCGTCCCAAAAATTCCAACAGCATACTCGTCTGGCAACTGCGTACACAACGCGATACCACTTTGTGTAATAGCATCCGCAACAGACATGCCTTCCACAAATTCAAGTTCAATGTGAAACTGCTGGTCTACAGCAGCATAAGCAACCCAAACTTTTGCATTTTGGATCATGGTAACAATTGACCTAAGTAAGAAATCATTGCAGCCACAATTGCTAAAGGTGTCACAATACGTACAGCCACACGCCAGATATTATAAAAAGCTTCATTACTAAAATTCAGCGCTTTACGTAAATGACTAATTTTCATGATCCAACCCACGAAAATTGCATAGATTAAACAAATGCTTAATCCCCAAAGCATTAAAATCGGAGTTAAAAATAGATCGGCTGCAGGGAATACCCAAATTAAAAGTGGTGCAAGCAATAAAAAATATTGCACCGCTTGTGCTAATCCACGATGTGCGAGTTGTTCCTTCCCAAGTTGCAGGAGTAAAGCTACTGCAAATATTGTCGCGATTAAAACGATATATGCTGGAATTGCAGCACTAATTGCAAAATATCCAAATCCAGCCACAGCCACCAGTTGCGCTAGCCAAATCGGTAAAGTTTTTGGCGTTGCAGCATCTTGTTTCTCTTGATTGAGATTTGTCTGCCAATATAATCCAAGCCCGAGACCTGAAGCTACTAAAGCGAGAATAGTTGCATTACCCCACTCTTTAAACTCAACAGGAGTCAGCTGCCAATCATTGACTTGGACACCAAAAACCTGAGCCGCGATTAAACTTGCAATCGTTGCAATCGCAGTAAGTACAACCAATACAGAACGTTGAAGAAATGATAAACCAAATGCAATGAATGCTGCGATACCCATCAAAATATTTGAACCAATACCAAAATCATTTTGTTGTGCTACAGCATTAGAAGTATTAAGTAATATACCGCCTGCTAAGAATGGAATAAAAATAACAGCAAGCCAGCCCACTACTCTCCAACGTTGGTTTGCATCGGCTTCACGGGTCAATTTTGATAATGCGTTCAGCGCTGAAGTTTGAGCTCGTTTCGCCAATCCAATTTCTAAATAAATAATTGGCAACGCTAAAAACAACATCGTTGCAAACCAAAGTAACCAAAAATCGAGTTGTCGATCAATTTGCAAGCCTAAGCTTGGTGCCAGACCCACAATAATGATAAATGATAAACAAAATGCCATCAGCGGCGATAACCATCGTGACATAGCGGTGTCCTGCATGAGGTATTCCATTAAAAAGTTTTACGCTATTTTGCCTAGCTCAATCATTAAAATCAAAGTCTGGCGTTAAAAAAGTAAGTGTAGATCTTAGCCACTTCAAATTAAATTTTTAATATTGATCCGCGCGAGTAACACGCTTCAAGCTTGGGTCACGGGCTTCTCTGACCAATCGCTCAACGTGAGTTATGGTACGTAATGTTGGCTTACCATCCTGAAATAAAATCATTTCGCCGGGCGTATATGCAAACCAAGCTTCATTATCTGTTAATGGTTCTGTCGTAATCACAGCCACACGATCTTCAGGTGTCGTGACCTGACTAAAATCGACTTCAACATCAATATCAATTAATCGTGCAGGTTGAAATGGATATTCGCGAACAATCCAGTGTAATTTTGTGGTCGCATAACTATACAAAGCCTGTCCATTTGATAAACAAAAATTGAATGTCCCATGCTCTGCTATTGTTGGTGAAATTTCTTCTAATGCATGAAATACATCGTGGACACTTGGCTCTACATAACCAAACTTTTGTACGAGATGTTCTAATAAATAGCAAAATGCAAGCTCACTATCTGTATTACCTACTGGTGTGAACTGTCCCGACAACCTTGGATGAAAATTATGCAGATCGCCATTATGCGCGAAAATCCATTGTCTCCCCCACAATTCACGAATAAATGGATGAGAATTTTCTAAAGTAATTTTTCCCTGTGTTGCTTTACGAATATGGGCAATGACATTACGCGATTTAATCGGGTAATTACGAACGAATTCTGCAATTGGAGACTCGACTGCAGATTGGTTATCAACAAATAAGCGACATGCCTTATCCTCAAAGAAAGCGATGCCAAAACCATCTGAGTGATCTGACGTTATTCCAGCACGCTGAGAAAAACCACGAAAAGAAAACGTAATATCCGTAGGGGTGGCACAATTCATTCCAAGTAGTTGGCACATAATCTTTCATTTTTCTTTAGTTATCAGTTTTATTGTGCATCAGCCTTATAGATGTTGCAAATATGAATATGGCAATTGAATATGTTTTATGCTGGATATATGGGACATAAAACGATTATTCTTATCAAACAAAAAAAGCCACCGAAGTGACTTTTTATTATGTGATTATGAATTAGTGCGCCGACTTAGAACGATTGGTAATCAATGTTCCAACACCGTGATCCGTAAAAATTTCCAACAAAGTCGCATGTGGAACACGACCATCCACAATATGCGCGCTCACTACACCACCTTTCACCGCATCAAGCGCACATCCCACTTTCGGAATCATACCGCCGTAGATCACACCTGTATCGATCAAGCGATCGACTTCTTGTGTTGTTAGTCCAGTGAGTAGGTTTTTATTCTCATCCAATACACCACTGATATTCGTAAGAAGAATTAACTTTTCTGCACCCAAAGCTTCAGCAACTTTACCAGCAACTAAATCTGCATTGATATTGTAAGTATTACCTTCCTCATCAACACCAAGTGGAGCAATCACTGGAATAAAATCACTTTGAGTGAACATTTCCAGAACGTCAGTTTTTACACCGACCACTTCACCCACTAACCCAAGATCAATTTGTTGAACAGATCCATCCTCTTGGGTTTTTTCCATCAACAACTTTTGAGCACGAATTAAGTTACCGTCTTTACCCGTTAATCCAATTGCACGACCACCATGTTGATTGATCAAATTCACAATAGACTTATTTACACTTCCGCCCAACACCATTTCTACAACTTCCATAGTTGCAGGATCAGTTACACGCATTCCATCAATACGGTCTGATTCACGCCCAAGTTGTTTCAAAAACGAATCGACTTGAGGACCACCACCATGAACCACAATCGGATTAAGACCAACTGTTTTCAATAGCACGATATCACGGGCAAACGAACTTTCTAATGCAGGATCAGTCATTGCATTGCCGCCATATTTCACTACAAGTGTTTTACCTGTAAATCTTTGGATGTATGGCAAAGCTTCTGTCAAAATTTGAGCTTTGTCGATGCCAGTTTGTTGGTGTGGCATTCGCCTCTCCTTCATTCCTACATTAGTGTGCATTCAAAATACTTTAGTGTGCATTCAAAATACTTTGAGCAAGCACAGGATATTTTTCATTTAAAATTTTTACAAAATGCTGGCGAATTTCATAAAGTTTCGATGGGCTATCTGCATCAAACCGTACCGTGAAGTATTCACCAGTATTTGATGCTCGCATAATGCCAAATCCGTAGTCAAAATCAAGGCGAATACCATCGATTTTACTCATTTTAGCCCCAGTACTTTTACAATTCTGCTCTATCAAGGCTAGGACGTCTTGCGGATTTGCATCTTGCGTTTCAATATAGGTATCTTCAGTACCAAAGCGATCTGGGAATTGAGCGAGATATTCAGATAGCGTGATATTAAGTTGACTCAATGACTCCATGACCCGTAATGCTGCATAGATACCATCATCGTAACCAAAACCACGACCATCATTGAAGACATAATGACCCGCATATTCTCCCCCAAAAACAGCTCGACCTTTGGATTGGGAAATATAACGGCGCATGAAACTGCTGCCAGTACGAATCATTTTTGCGATGCCTTGTAATTGTTCAATGGTTTTTGACACCATCGTTGAACATTTTACGTCATAAACAATTTCATGATGCGGATGCTGAGCTAAACACAATGATGCGAATAATGCTAACAAGCGATCAGCAGACACAATGTGAGCATTCTCATCCAAAATGACGGCACGATCACCATCACCATCAAGAGCAATCCCCAAATCCGCCTGATGCAACAAAATTTTTTCTTTTAGCTGCGTCAAATGCTTCGCTTGAGAAGGGTCTGGAGGATGATCAGGAAACTCTCCATTTTCACGACAACGTATTGAAATGACTTCACATCCCATTTTTTGTAGTACTAAATCAGCACAACGCCCAGCGGCACCATGCATACCATCTAATACAACCTTGAGTGGACGCTTTAATTGAATATCCTTGAGCAAAGCATGCTGATAAGCCAAGCAATACTCTGATTTAATCTGATGTGTCAGTTGAGGTGGCGTTGGAAAGTGATCATGTTGAAAATAGAAACATTCTGCATACTCCCCAACATTTTGAATCATGTCTGGACAAGGTGGTTCGTATTCAATAATCCATTTAATCCCATTATCATGTTTAGGGTTATGACTCGCGGTCACCATGATGCCATTGCCATTTTTATGTCGAGCAGCAAAATACATTTGTGGGGTTGAACAACATCCAATGTTCTCGACATTCATCCCTTGGTTTTTGAAGACTGATTCAATAATCCAAGCAAAAGTAGGCCCAGTCAATCGAGCATCGTAACCTAGCACAATACTTTTCTGGCCACGTGATTGATACTGAGCAGCGAGCCCATGCGCAATCGCATAAATTGTTCTTGTATCCAATTGACTGACTTTTCCGCGAATATCATAAGCGCGGAAAATTTGTCTTGGAAAAATAAGTGATTGGGTATTCATTCTTAATTAACACCGTTGACTGCTGAGTCAGAACAGCGTGATGAGAGTTGATCCAAATAAATTTTGAATATATTGAGTAATAAAAAATATCGTTATTCTTTATATAACGTGTACCAATTTCAATTTATATAATCTTTGTTAATATTTTGCAACATATAAATAAAAGCCTGATTTTACAGGCTTTTATCCAAAATACTATTGTTTTCCAGTGTGTCCGAATCCACCAGCTCCTCGCTCACTTGCCTTGAATTCGTCAACTAAATCAAATTCAGCTTGTAAAACAGGAACCAATACGTATTGAGCCAATCGCTCACCCGGCTCTAATGTAAATGCATTTTGACTGCGGTTCCAAACTGAAACCATTAATTCACCTTGATAATCTGAATCAATTAGACCGACGAGATTTCCTAATACAATCCCGTGTTTATGACCTAAGCCAGAACGAGGCAAAATCAAACCCGCATAACTTGGGTCTTCGATATAAATTGCCATACCTGTTTTAACTAAAACAGTCTGACCAGGCTCAATAGTGATCGCTTCATCTACACATGCACGTAAATCTAAACCTGCCGATCCTGTTGTTGCATAAGTAGGTAATGGCCATTCTTGACCAAGTCGTTGGTCGAGTACTTTCACTTGAACTTTCATATTCAATCCTGTTTTAAAATGTAATTAACGTTTGAGTAAAGCTTTCAGATTTTGCAGATAATGCTGTGCCTGTAATTTTGGATCGATATTTTCAGCCAATTTCTTTTTTCGACCTAGCCAATCGACTTCATCTTGTGGCAATTCATCCAAGAAGCGACTTGGTGTCATTTGTTTCATCTGACCGCCATTTTTACGCTGTTCTGCAAGCGTCAAAGTCAGACCTTGTTTGGCACGGGTAATACCAACGTACATCAGTCGACGTTCTTCTTCGATGGTATCAGCCACAATTGAATTCTTGTGCGGAAGCAACTCTTCCTCAAGCCCCATAATATAAACAAATGGGAATTCCAGGCCTTTAGAAGCATGCAAAGTCAGTAAGTTTACTTTATCGATATCTTCATCTTCTTGCTGTTGCTCCAACATATCCAGCAACACCATCTTACGAATGACACTTTCGATATTTTTTTCATCGACATCTTCAGCACGATTGATCAAACTTTGAATACTGCTATAAAGCACTTCAATATTGTCAATTTTAGTTTTTTCTTGTGCTGGCGTCGCTGCCGTTTCTTTGATGTAGTCGATATATCCTGCCTCAACCATCATTTGGCGGACTTTAGGCACAGGTTCATCATCATCTAACAGTTCACGCGTAAAACCTTCGATAAAATCAGCAAACTCAGCCAATTGAGATGTCGCCTTCTTCGGTAATACCATACTTAGGCGCTGATCATTCGCGGCACCTAGTAAAGAAAGATTATTCTCTTGCGCAAATAAACCTAGTTTTTCTAAAGTCACAGGTCCTATGGCACGTTTAGGTGTGTTAATAATGCGTAAGAAAGCACTGTCATCTTCAGGGTTAATAATGAGACGTAGATAGCTCATAATATCCTTGATTTCAGCACGACCAAAGAACGACTGACCACCAGAAAGTTTGTAGGGAATCTGCATCTGACGAAGTTGTGTTTCTAAAACACGTGCTTGGAAGTTTCCACGGTATAACACGGCGTAATCTTTCCAATTTTTGCCATTCATCAATTTATGAGTCAGCAAATCTTTAACAACGCGTTCCGCTTCATCATCATCATTACGACAAGTAATAATGCGGATCACCTCACCATGACCTTTATCACTCCACAATTTTTTATCAAAAATATGTGGGTTATTCTCAATCACATGGTTTGCAGCTTTTAAAATACGACTGGTTGAACGATAGTTTTGCTCAAGCTTAATGACTTTTAAATTGGGGAAATCTTCCTTCAACAATGCCATATTTTCTGGCTTTGCCCCCCGCCAAGCATAAATTGATTGGTCATCATCCCCTACAGCCGTAAATTGCCCCATGACACCGACAAGTAGTTTGACCAAGATATATTGGGCGGTATTGGTATCCTGATATTCATCAACCAACAAATAACGTACACGGTTTTGCCATTTATCACGGACTTCAGCATTTTCTTGAAGAAGACGTGTCGGCATTACGATTAAATCGTCAAAATCTACCGCATTATAGGCACGTAGATTACGCTCATAAAGTTGATAGAGATGTGCAAATTGAACATCTTCAGCCGTTTCACAAGTCGTATGTGCTTGCTCAGGCAAAATTAGATCGTTTTTCCAATCTGAGATCATCTTCATCGCTTTTGCGATCAGCTCTTTACTTTCTGCACCAGACAAATTATCTCGGTGCATTAAATCCATTAAAATTCGCTTACAATCATCAGCATCTAAAATGGAAAAGTTTGCTTTAAGTGGCGTATGTTTCAATTCTAGTCTTAATAAATTCAAGCCAAAGGTGTGAAAGGTAGAAACAGATAAACCCTTTCCATCCTCTTTACCAAGCAATTTACCGACACGCTCTTTCATCTCTCGTGCAGCTTTGTTGGTAAAAGTCATCGCAGTAATACGATGTGCTGGTATACCGCATTTTTTGACTAAATATGCAATTTTCTGTGTGATTACAGAGGTCTTACCTGAGCCTGCCCCAGCAAGTACTAACAAGGGTCCTTGAGTGTATTTCATGGCTTCAAGTTGCTTGTCGTTCAAATGACTGGCTGATGACATATTCTTTCCTCTTTTCCTTCAGCGCTCGATTATAGTCATCTGCTTCGAATATGACTAACGTTAAATTTAATGAAGGTATATTTGAATAAATTTCAGACATAAAAAAACCACCCGAAGGTGGCTTTTTTAAGATCATGTATTATTGAACTGCGTAAACAGCAATCTCTACACGACGGTTTTGTTCTTTACCTGCGGCAGTTGTGTTATCAGCAATTGGGTTAGAAGAACCTAAACCTTGAGCATTAATACGTGCTGTAGAAACACCCTTAGATGCTAAATAGCTAGCAACAGATTGAGCACGTGCTTGTGACAATGGGATGTTAATCGCATCATTACCTGAACTATCAGTATAACCAGTTACAAGGATACCGCTCTTGTTGTCTTCAGTTAAAACTTGTGCAACACGGTTTAAAGTGTCATAGAAGTTTGGCTTGATATTTGATTTATTTGTATCAAACGTGATAGCACCTGGCATTACTAAGTTAATAGAGCCATCTGGATTACGGTTTACATCAATACCTGTACCAGCAGTTGCTTGGCGTAATTTTTTCTCTTTATTGTCGAGATATACGCCTGCAGCACCACCTAATACAGCACCAATCGCTGCTGCACGGTTATTTTGACGGCTAGTGTTCGCATTACCTTTAGAAACACCGTAACCAGCTGCTGCACCAATTAAAGCACCCAATGCAGTTTTGTCATACTCGACGCCACCAATATTGTTACCAGTTGTTTGACAACCAGAAAGTACCATTGCCCCAACCACTGCAGCTGAAATAGCTAATGCACGCATGGGATGACTCCTTTTATATGTTTTTGTATGTGATGAATAATGATTTGTTAGAAACAATTTAACCATTACTATTTTGTTAATAATAAACAGTTTATTAACAATATGTAATCTTTTGTAGCATCTTTCGTTAATGCTTCATCATATTTTATACATAGTTAAGAAAACGGGCTTTGTGATTTGAGCGACTCGATTTATAGTGTTTTAAAAATTTCAATCACATGCAATCACTTTTTAGGACTGTGCAATGGCAGCAGAGAAGCAGAAACAACCTATTTTAAAAAAAATTTCTAAGGGTTTAACCGTAGGTTCTGTGATCACAGGAAGTACATTTTTTCGTGGCCCACCTATTCTTGCATTAGGTTTGACTAAACTCGTAAAAAAATCATCAAAAATCGATGAAACCAATATCAATATCGCCAATGGTTGGATTGGTACGAATAACTGGCTCATTGAAAAAGTTCTCCCTGAGCTTAAATGGCACATCACGATTGATGAAGATCTAGATCTCAATCTACAAGGTCGTTACATCATGACCTGTAATCACCAAAGCTGGGTGGATACAACTGTTACTCAATATTTTGGTCTTAAACGTATGCCGCTCACACGTTTTTTTACGAAATGGGAACTCATTTTTATTCCTTTTGTTGGGCAAGCATTCAAGATCCTTGGTTTTCCTATGATGAAACGTCATACCAAAGCGCAAATCGAAAAAAATCCTGCGCTGAAATATCGTGATATGGAAGAAGCGCGTAAATCGTGTGAACAACTGCTCAGCCAACCTTTTACCTTATTAAATTATTTAGAAGGTACACGCTATACCCCTGAAAAACACGCCCAACAAAAATCTCCGTATAAAAATTTACTTAGGCCCAAAGCAGGTGGTTTAGCACTTGCCCTAAATATTCTAGGAAGTGAAATTGATGCGCTAGTCGATATGACCATTGTCTATCCAGATGGTGTGCCAGGTTATGGAGATTTTTGGTTAGGAGAAGTTTCTCAAATTGCCGTCAATTTAAGAAAAATTGAAATTCCTGCTTGGGTTCATGGCGGCAATTATGAGGATGATGCCAACTATCGCGCTCGTTTCCAAAAATGGGTTGATGAGCTTTGGACAGAAAAAGATCAGTTAATTACACAGTTAAAACAACAGCTTCAAGCTGAATCTGTAAATTAAGCTGTCCTCAGAATGTATTGCATATGACAGATCGCATGACTAATCCTCGAAAAACTTTCCGTCCACAGCGTCATGACACTTTATTTTGGAAGATGTTCCTGATTTATGACATCTTTATGATGCTCATTATTTTAGTCAATTTGTTTTGTCTATGTGCCAATGCATTTTTAATGAGTAATTTTGGCTCATGGGTATTTGACACGGTTCAATTACCTCAAATTCTGGAGTTTTATAAATCCGAGCTTCACCCATGGGTCATCATTACTGAAAGTTGGTTTATCACATTTTTAATTGTTGAACTCGCTGTAAGATGGCTGATTGCAATCGTCAATAAACATCATCAGCGTTGGTTTTTCTTTCCCTTCATTCATTGGTATGAAATATTAGCCATTATCCCTTACCTTCGCTTTTTACGTTTAATTCGCGTCGGAGTGATTGCCTATAGACTGCATGAGCTAGGCTATAAAGTCATACCTAATAAATGGTTCAGACGTCTTAATTTTTACTATAACGTGATCATGGAAGAGCTCTCTGATCGTGTGGTGATTACTGTCATTGATAGTGTAAAAAAAGAGTTAGACACTAGCTCGACCCATAAAAAAATCATTCATGATCTGGTGAATCACCATCGAGACATGTTTGCCACGACATTAGCGCAAGTCTTACAAGAATCTTTAGCAACCGAATTAAAACTTCAAAAAGATAATATCTCGCAAGGCGTTGGTCACATTGTCATTAAAGCTATTGAAGACACACCAGAACTAACACAGCTCTTAAAGCTGATTCCATTGGTGGGTGGTCGTATAGAACAGCAAATCCACAACATTGGTCGACGATTAGGTGAAAATATTACCGACGGTTTAGTTGAACCTTTTATTTCTGGAACCATTGATAAACCGAATGAGCATTATCAACTCATTGCTGAAAAAATTAGCCAGCTCAATATTGATAATCATGCATTAGAACAACTCGTTGAATCTGTCGTTTATGAAAGTCTTGAGTCTTTAAGAAAACAGGTGGCAGTAAAACAATGGCAAATAGAGTTATCAAAAAACAATCAAGTCAAGGAATGATCATTTCTCTATTAATTTAATATATCCGCTAGAGAATTCTTGAGAATTGAACTAGCATTTGCACAATTAACAATTTTTACTTCGATTATAAAGCGCGAAGCAAGCAAGGAATGAATATGGCAGATATTCGGATTACCGGTAGAATGGTGAATTTTACCCGAATTACCTTTGACACCAATGATCATAATGTTATCCGCCAACAATTAAGTGCCATGATGAGTGAAACCTCTTATGAAGGTGCGCTTGTCATTCTAGACACAACCGTTGAACAAGAACTCATTGGACTCATTCAATTGGTCATCAGTTTAGGGTTACAGCCAATGGCTGTCGTTGATGGTTTAATGGGTGATGAAGCACGTGCGATCCAATTCCCAGTTCTTGCGGCTGATCGTCCTTTGCAGCGCATCAAAGCAACAAAAGAACAAGTGGTAGAAGCCCCAGCAAATACCCCTGAAGCTGAGAAGGCTCCAACACACATAGCTCCTGCAACCACACATAAAACTTCGTATCACGATGAAGTGCTTAGAACAGGACAATGTCTGGTACAAGATCACGGCGATATTATTTTAACTGCTGGAATTAATAGTGGCTCTGAAATCATCGCTTCAGGAAATATACATATTTATGGCTCTGCTCGTGGTAGAGTCATCGCCGGCGCCGGTGGCAATACAGCAGCACGAATTTTCTGTCATGTTTTAGAAGCTGAATTAGTATCTATCGCAGGAACATATTGTGTTGCAGATGATATTCCACCACATATGCTAAAAAAGTCAGTACATATCTATTTAAATGATGCTCAAGAGCTTGTCTTTGAAGCACTCGAATTTTAATGTATAACTAAACATGAGAACCCCTATAGTATTGGGGATAAACATAACAGGAGTGGATTCGGTGGCGAAAATTGTTGTCGTAACATCAGGTAAAGGTGGCGTAGGTAAAACAACTACCAGTGCATCTTTTGCAACAGGTTTAGCCCTTCGTGGCCACAAAACTGTTGTAATCGATTTTGACGTAGGTTTACGTAACCTCGACCTTATCATGGGTTGTGAGCGTCGTGTTGTTTATGATTTTGTGAATGTATTAAATAACGAAGCGAGATTACAACAAGCACTTATTCGCGATAAAGAAATCGAAAATCTATATATTTTACCTGCATCACAAACCCGTGATAAAGATGCGTTGACCGATGAAGGTGTTGCACGTGTTATGGACGAACTTTCTCAAGAGTTCGACTACATCATTTGTGACTCTCCTGCAGGTATTGAACGTGGTGCGATTTTAGCAATGTACCATGCTGATGAAGCAATCATTGTAACGAACCCTGAAATTTCATCTGTCCGAGATTCCGATCGTATTATTGGTATGTTGGACAGTAAAACGAAGAAAGTAGAAAATAACGAAGGTCGTATTCGTAAGCATCTTTGTATCACACGCTTCAACCCTGAACGTGCTGACAAGCAAGAAATGTTAACAGTCGATGATATTTCTAAAGATATCCTTCGCGTGCCAACGCTCGGTGTAATTCCTGAATGTAAAAGCGTGTTACAAGCTTCGAATGAAGGTAAGCCTGTTATTCTTTATACTGAAGAAGCAGCTGGACAAGCTTATGACGATCTTGTTGCACGCTTCCTTGGTGAAGAACGTCCATATCGTCACATCTCTGTGAAGCCGAAAGGCTGGTTAGCACGTTTATTTGGAGCATAAAGATGGCAGGATTCTGGAGTAAACTTTTTAGTAGTGATGACAAACCATCAAGTGCACAAACAGCTAAAGATCGCTTAAAAGTTATCGTGGCATCTGAAAATGGTCTAGGTAAGCGTTTAAGCCAAGATAAAATTGATTTAATGAAAAAAGAAATCATGCAAGTTGTGAATCGTTATGTGCGTGGTGTAGATGAACAGCATATACAAATGTCGGTTCGCTCAGAAGCAAATATCGAAATGCTAGAAATGAATATCAATTTGCCTGAAGAACGTTAATCTGATTTTTGATTAGTCAAGCAAATTGAATCAGGGCAAAATATGAGAGTGGCAGAAATAGGCTATTAGCTATATTCCGCCCACTTGAAGCAGAGCTTCAAGTCTTGCGACTAGACAAAGCAGTGCTTTGCTCATCTAGTCTCATATTTTGCCCTTTTTTATTGATTAAAAATACCAAGGAGATTGTGATGGCATTATCACAGCCAGCCACGTTCAATGAAGAATGGTCAGACGAGCGTGTTTTTGCCTATTTAAATCAGTTACCTCCTGAAGGTGTAAACGCTGATTTTCATGTTCTCTATCATGCTTTTAAACATATGCGTGCTAATGACTATGAGCGTTTACTCACTAAATTTATAGCAGATGGTCGTGATCTTAACGCTCAAAATCCTGAAGGCAAACGTATTCATGATGTGATCGCAGAATTCCCACGCCAAAGTGCAGAATTCCTTGCTGTTTTAGCAAAATTTGCCTAAAAAACAGATAAAAAAGCCTGCTTGAGCAGGCTTTTTTGATTTAAATCTATCTTATACCTGTTAAAAAATAGTTTCGTATTAAGGTTACTTTTACGTTTGGGTGAAACTTAGATTATTTCCATTGCCAACCCAATGCAATAGCACCACCAACATCACCTTGTGAACTTGCGGTTCCAGATGCTTTATAGACAAAGCGATTCGTTTCAGAAACCCCACTAAATCCAATGGCAATACCTTGCTCACCATCCCATGTACCAGCAGCTGCACTGAACATACTTGCACCAGCATAAGTTGGCTGGGGTAATGAAGCGACAGCCAAAGATGCTGCAATAGCTGCTCGAGTGTCACGTCGTTCATCGGCAAAACTCTGTTCTAAAGCATTTACACGTCGACTAGTATACTCATTGGCCTGATTCAATATTTCATTGGTTCGTATATTCGTATATTCCTGTGCATCGCTCAAAACTTGCTGATCTGCTTGACGCATTTGTTTTACATTGACTGCGTCGGTATCCGCTGTACCTGCTGCCACATTAACAATTTGGCGCTGTTGCGTAGAGGAACCCACTGAAACCGTATTGTCCCGATCGGTAGACGAAGCATTTCCTAAAAGAACAGCATTATTTGCGTCAGACGTTATATTATTCCCAAGAGCTACAGTACTATTTCCTGAAATATTGTTGAAATTACCAACTGAATGCGTATTTTCACCCGTAACCGTATTGTGATTTCCTAAAGCTGTTGCATGTTCACCAGCGACTTGTGATTCAGCCCCAATTACAATACTCTCACGACCCGATGCTACTGATGAACTTCCGATTGCAAGAGCATCTTCACCTGTTGCATTTGGTAATATTGCATTTTCACTAGGATTTGTTCCAACAGATATTGCGACAGTTCCACCACTAGCCAAAGACGTTAGCCACTGTTGTTCGGTGCCATTAAAGCCATTTTGTACAGCAATCTCAAAAGCACTAAATCCTTGATCACCTTTTAAGCCTTGAAGTCCTTGATCACCTTTATCGCCCTTGTCGCCTTTTAAGCCTTGAAGTCCTTGATCACCTTGATCTCCCTTATCACCTTTCAATCCTTGAGGACCTTGGTCACCTTTATCTCCTTTGAGTGACGTCAGCCAATCTTGCTCTGTTCCTACAAATCCATTATTCACCGCCACTTGGTAAGCACTATCACCTTGTGGTCCTACACCGCCAACAGGTCCACCGCTTGTACCTGGTATACCTTGATCCCCTTTGTCACCTTTCAATCCTTGTGGACCTTGATCACCTTTATCTCCCTTATCGCCTTTTTCACCTTTTAATGATGTAAGCCAATCTGTTTCAGAGCCGTCAAATCCATTACTCACAGCAACCTCGTACGCACTTGGTCCAGCTGGTCCAATGGTACCTGTACCTGTTTCACCACCAACACCATTATTTTCGAGTGCAGAGACACGGTCTTTTAACGCTGTAAATTCAATATCAATCCCTCTAATTGTTTGATTTACGTTTTGGTATGTAGAGCCTTGCATTTCAAATGAAAGGGGCATCACATTCCCCTGAAACATAGTCACCCCAGTACCCAGAATTCTTTGTAAACTGGCTGTCAATTGATCAACATTAATAGCATCATGAGTATCTAATCCCCATGCTAAGTTCATGATTCGGCGTTTTAATTGATCACTACCGACTGAAATAACATTCTCTCGATCTGCAACCGATGCACTACCTAAAGCAACAGAGTTGCTCGCATAAACCTGACTCAGCTCACCTATCGCTACTGACTCTCTTACGGATGTATAATTTGGTCCTGGTCGAATAATAATAGAACCACCGACAGCCACATTAGTGTGACCTTGCACATTACTGTTGGAGGCAAATATATGAGAACTCGTCGCACCAACCTCATTAAATCCACCAAAAATCATCGAGCCATTAGTGTTGACGTCGTGAATATTATTCATACCAACAACAACAGATTTTACAGACGAGTTTAAATTTGAAATACCTATAGAGATACCCCCTTCAGCAGTATTTGAACTACCGATCGCAATACTCCCTTCCCCCTTAACCACTTGATTATTACCAATGGCAATATTACTTGTATGATGCGTTGTGTTTTGATTTCCAATGACCACATTATTTTGCGTTGTCGTTACAGCGTTTGGTGTCACCGTATTATTCAAACCAAAAACAGTATGATTCATCCCAATATTGACGTTATTGCTTTGTCCCATAACCACACTGTTCGGTGCAACCACTGAGTTATTTTCACCACAGATGAAAGATGTAGTGTCTGAATTCGTCGCTGTGCCTGTTGAACCCTCACATTCATCAGCTTGCACCTGACTCGTCATTGCGGTTAATGCCCCAATTAAAATCAGATAACCTGTCGTCATTCCAATATTTTTTAAAGATTGTGTAAAACGTGTACGTCCAAGTTCCCCTGTTACGACTAATTTTCCATTACGATTACGGATAACTCGGTATATATGGTTCATGTAATTCCCCTTAGTTTTTGACATGGTCATGTCACTTGCAGGTTTTCCATAGTTTGCAAGAAAGACCTTTTATAATGAGGAAAATCAAACCATAAAGCTGATAATCTAGAAGCCCCCCTTTAAGGGGGGATGAAAAAAATATTTTTGTGAAAAAATGATTAATATTTACTTTTTTATCTCAATTTTTTTAAAAAAATCTATAATTTGAATTTGTTATAATCAAAACAGTTCAGTCGAAGATGAATTCAATAAGTTTTCGTAAAAGTGATCGAACAAGGCTCGGCACCCTCCATCGCCTGAGAAATCTTTGCTGTACTCAACTTCCGCTCCTTACCATTGCGCCCAGTATTTTTGACTATTTGAATTTTTTGATTCCACATGATGCCTACGGTATGGCACTGACCTATCCAAATGGTGAACCTTATATACTGTATTACAAAAATCTTAACCCTCAGTCGATGAGGTATGTCCAAGAAAATACTGAATTATTCTTAAACTTAAAAACCGAAAGCCATATCCGCTGGCTCAACTGCCCTATGTTACCCAAAGTCGGAAATCTTTTACGCCCAGATGATCCGTATTTTCATAGCTTAACCTACCAGATGATTGTGCGCCAAAGCGGTCTTCACCATACACTAGATCTAAGATTAGAACGCAATCATATTCCTGCAGGAGGTATTACCCTCTATAGGCGTATGTCACAACCCTTCCAATTACAAGATCATCGTTTATTAGAACAAGCTGGTGTCTATATCGAATATGCGCTTAACAATCAAATGGAGGATGGCGACGATGTAATTGAATCAGATCAAGCGTTGTTAATCGTGAATTCTCAAAATGATTTAGTCATGATGACTGATGCTGCAAAGGATTTACTGAATCTCTTCCCGATACATTATGAATTTTGGGAACCATATAAAGCGTTGCCAAAATCATGCTATCAAGTCATCAATGAGCTTAAATATGGGCAACAAATCCCCAAGCTTAGTTTGACCATTCCTAATGGAATATTAACCCTTCGTGCTGAATGGTTAAGTAGTCAAAATACAACCGATACAAATATCGCCTTATACTTAAAGCGCTCATTACCACGCTCCCTCATTATTTTAAAAAAACTAGAAGCACTTGATCTATCCCCCCGAGAATGCCAAGTGGCTTTTTCGTTAATTACAGGCATGAATAAAAGTGAAATTTTACAAAAATTATCCATTAGCCCTGCGGTATTTAAAGATTGTGTCAAGTCAGTTTATCAAAGCTTGAATGTTCACTCTGTGAGTGAACTGATCACATTTGCCAGCCAATGGACTACCCCCAAAAACAACACTTTTTTGAGTTAAATAAAAAAAAGCAACCTATGGTTGCTTTTTCTGAGTCAGTCTTCGTTAAACTAAAATTTCACGTTTACCATTTGCGCCCATTGCACTCACGATACCGTTTTCTTCCATTTGGTCAATAATACGTGCGGCACGATTATAACCCAGACTAAACTTACGCTGTAAAGATGAAGTGGATGCTTTGCGGGTTTCTAAAACAAAAGCAACACATTGATCATAAAGTGCGTCACGGTCAGAAGCACCATCACCATCCTCAAAGCCACGTGATGCTGGCTCTTCATCAAATGGGGTGAGAATTTCATCCACATAGTTTGGTGCACCACGCTCACGCCATGCATCACAAATACGGTTCACTTCGTCATCGGCAATAAATGCACCATGCACACGCTCAGGCTCAATTTTACCTGGTCCTAAGAACAGCATATCACCATGTCCAAGCAAATCTTCTGCACCACCCGCATCCAAAATCGTACGCGAGTCAATTTTAGAGTTTACACGTAGCGCAACACGCGTCGGTATATTCGCCTTAATTAAGCCCGTGATTACATCGACGGATGGACGCTGTGTCGCAAGTAATAAATGAATGCCAGCAGCACGTGATTTTTGAGCTAAACGAGTGATCATTTCTTCCGCTTTCTTACCCACCTGCATGATCATATCTGCGAATTCATCTGCAACAATCACAATCGAAGGCAATGGTGTAAGTCTAGGTGCACGTTCTCCAGCAACTGACTCACTGGCTTTCCAAGTTGGATCAAATAGATCTTCACCATTGGCAATTGCTTCTTCAACTTTACGGTTATAGTCACTCAATTTACGTATTTTTAAGAACGACATCAGCTTATAACGACGCTCCATCTCATTCACACACCAATTTAAAGCACTGACTGCATCTTTCATGTCAGTCACAACAGGCGTGAGTAAATGCGGAATATCGTTATAGTTCGCCAATTCAAGTTGTTTAGGATCAATCAAAATAAGGCGCAATTGATCTGGCGTATATTTTAAAAGCATCGATAGAATCATCGAGTTTACAGCAACAGATTTACCTGAACCTGTGGTACCCGCAACCAACATATGTGGTGCCTTGCCCAACTCAGTAATGACTGGGTTACCAGAAATGTCTTTACCCATGGCCATGGATAAGATTCCATCTGGATCCTTAAATTTTGGAATTTGTACCAATTCAATCAGGCGCACCATCTCACGTATGCTATTCGGAACTTCAATTCCAATGTAAGGTTTTCCAGGGATCACCTCAACCACACGTACTGATGCCATCGACATTGATCGTGCTAAGTCACGAGAAATATTAGTTACTTTCGAGGCTTTCACACCAGGCGCAAGATCCAGTTCAAATCTGGTCACGACTGGACCCGGTTGAGCTTCAATCACTTTCGCTTTGACATTAAATTCTTGTAATTTAATTTCTAACAGTTCTGATAATCTTGATAATTGTTCTGCAGTGAAGTTTACTTTTTTGTTTGGGTCTACTTCATCAAGTAAATCTAAACCAGGAAGTGGTGATAAATCTTTACGGCGCTCCGCAACTTGCATTGCACGAGACATTGGACGACCAGCAGCATCTGTTAATGGCGCATCGAAATCAAACTCATCCTCTTCAACTTCAGGCTTACCTACCGTTTCTTGCCAAGCTTCTCTAAAAGCATCTTTATCTGAAGATATACGTTGTTTTTCCTCATCACTCACTTTAGTAACAGGAATTGATGATCCCTCTTGCTCAACAATGTTTTGTGGTGATGGGGCAATAGTGTCTTGCTCTGATTCATATTCCGCGACTGTATCTGACTTAGGTGAAGTCATAAATTTAATATTTGGCGTCACCAAATTTGGACGCTTGACCTCTGAATTAGACAAAGCTTCTGCTTCATCCGCAAGTGATGCAAGACCATCAAGCTCAGAAGCTAACAGATCTGCTTTAGTGATCGCTTCCGCAGCTGCGCTCGATTGACTTGCGTATAGAGCACTTGCGCCAATAGCTGAGGTATTTTGGATTAGGGATGCTGTATTTTGATCATCAGCAGATTGACCTGAAGGATTTGTTTGATGATGAAAAGGAGTATGAATATCTTTGGCATGCTGTCCTTGTGGAACAACTTCAAGCAATTCATCAAAGATTTGATCATCATTCCAGTCCAAAGCAGTATCTTGAACAATTGAGCGCTGCTCTACTCGAACGTTTTTACTTAAATCATTAATTTCTGAAGTACGTTGATCAACCTGATCCTCCTCTGCTGCGCGCAAAAGCTCATCAATTTCTCTTTTATGATCTTCATCGCTATGCAAGGCTTTCCAAACTTCACCCGTTGGAACAATACGTTGACTCTCACGCTCTAACTCATGCGCTTTCGCGATGGTACGCTCGAGCTCTGCCTCATCATCTTCATCAAAACGATGATTTTGTTGAGACTCTTGGAAACGCATATCTTCAAATAGTTTTTCAGCAGTACGTTCATGACGCGCTTGTAATTGATCTTTCTCTTCTAAATGATCGACATTATTGAGCTCAGCTTGATGAGGGACTTGAGCTGAACCTTTTAGATTAGGTTCAATTTCTTTTTTCGCTTTTGGCTGAGTCGTCAAATCATAAGCTGATTCAGTCTCAGGTACATTTTTATAGAACAAATCTTGCAAATAAGTGGGTGTCGCCTTCAGAGTAGACCATGTCTTGTTCCACTGAATACCAAAAGCCAGTGTGATTAGAACGATACTAAGTACGATCAGAAAAAAAACGGCGCCATAAATCGTCAAAAGCTGTTTTAAACTCTCACCCAATTCGTAACCAATGATTCCACCTGAAGCATTAGCAAGCGTATCTGCAGGCACTGACCAAAGTAAATAAAACAAACTCGCGACGGTAAGTAAAATGAAAAATTGAGCAGCAAAACGAAATGGACGACTCAAAAAACTTCTTGGCCACCACACTTGAATCGCTTCAATGAATAAATAAATTGGAATCAGTAAACTTGCCCAGCCCAGAAATCCAAATAAGAGATCTGCAATCCAAGCACCTGCGACACCACTTGCATTTGAAACTTGTTGAGTATCACTCGAAATATGCATCCAACCCGGATCAAATGGCGTATAAGTCACTGTTGCTAAAAACAGATAAATACCAAATGATATTAAGAAGAATGTTAAAACTAAGCGCTGTGCATATACACTCGACACCGCAGTCATATACTTTCCTGTAAACGATTATTCATTAATGTTCTAATGTTGAAATGGAACAATTTCTTCATTATAGAAAACTTACTATTATGCACCTGTTCATTAAAAAAAGGTGCAGCTTTCTAAGGTTTCCTTGTTAACACTTTTAACTATATAGCTCAATTCGATTTAGTTGATCAATATAATCCACATTCATTCCACACAACTGTGGTGAAGTTTCACGTATAATTTTCAGTAAATCGATATATCAAATTAAAAGGATGCTTATACATGAGCGCTCGTCACTCAAGATTGATTATTTTAGGTTCTGGTCCTGCAGGTTATAGCGCAGCTGTATATGCTGCACGAGCAAATTTAAAACCAACTTTGATCGCTGGTATGCAATTGGGTGGTCAGCTCACCACAACTACAGAAGTTGATAACTGGCCAGGTGATCCTGAAGGCTTAACAGGTCCTGCTTTAATGGAGCGTATGCAAGCTCACGCAGAACGTTTTGGTACTGAATTGGTTTACGATCACATTAACGAAGTTGACTTAAATGTACGTCCATTCGTTTTAAAAGGTGATATGGAAGAATACACGTGTGATGCTTTGATCATTGCAACAGGCGCTACGGCTCAATACTTAGGATTAGAATCCGAAGCTGCTTATATGGGTCAAGGTGTGAGTGCGTGTGCAACTTGTGATGGTTTCTTCTATAAAAATCAAAAAGTCATGGTTGTCGGTGGTGGTAACACTGCGGTTGAAGAAGCGCTTTATTTATCAAACATTGCTTCACATGTAACACTTGTACATCGTCGCGATAAATTACGTTCTGAAAAAATCCTTCAAGATCATCTTTTTGCAAAAGAGAAAGAAGGCAAAATCAGCATCATCTGGAACCATGAAGTTGAAGAAGTACTTGGTAACCCTCAAGATGGCGTTACTAGTGTTCGTTTGAAATCTACAACTGATACTACAACACAAAACGTTGAAGTGACTGGATTGTTCGTCGCTATAGGTCACAAACCTAATACTGCAATGTTTGAAGGTCAGCTTGAACTACGTGATGGTTATATCCAAGTTCAAAGTGGTACACGTGGTAATGCAACTGCGACTTCTGTTGAAGGCGTATTTGCTGCAGGTGATGTTGCAGACAATATCTACCGCCAAGCAATTACATCAGCAGGTTCAGGTTGTATGGCTGCTTTAGACGCTGAGAAATATTTAGACAACTAATATTTATTTAAAAACCCAAAAAACCACCTTCGGGTGGTTTTTTTATTCTTTCAACTTGGCATAATCATTTTAAACATTTTTATCTTCGGTTTTTCATTATTATTTTTAGAACTTAATCCCTATGCTCCCTCCTTCTGAATTTATTTTCCCTAATCCAATTGAATCCGATCCCGAAGGTCAAGGACTAATCTGTATAGGTGCTGACCTCTCCCCTTCTACATTATTTGAAGCTTATACACATGGTTTATTTCCTTGGTTTTCCGAAGGTGAGCCGATCTGCTGGTGGAGTCCAGAACCTCGCTGCATTATCTACCCTTCGTCATACCATCCAAGTAAATCACTCATTCGTAACATGAAAAAACATGATTATACGATTACCATTAACCGTGATTTTGAACATGTGATACGTTCTTGCTCATTACCACGAAGTTATGCCAATGAAACATGGATTAATGAAGATATCATTCAGGGTTACTGTTCATTATTTGAGTCAGGCTATGCATATAGTGTCGAAGTACGCAGAGAAAATTCGATTGTCGGCGGGCTGTATGGTGTCTCTATAGGTCAGGGTATTTTTGGTGAATCCATGTTTAGTCGAGAGACTGATGTTTCAAAAATGGCTTTTTATACCCTCATGTTGATCAGCCTTGAAAACCAGGCACCCTGGGTTGACTGTCAATTGGTGAATGATCATCTCATGAGCTTAGGTGCTTGCACAATTTCTCGCCAAGACTACCTTAATTCGTTACAAGATGTGATAAAACAGCCTCAGATTGATTGGCAAAAGTATAAAGACGGTGTATTTTCAAGTAAAACAATAGCATTTGATCAACGACTCATGGATTGAGAAATAGGAGGGACAATATGAATTCTTATCAACCCCAGTCCCTATTAAATGAACTGCAGTATTACATTACACCACCGCATGACTGCAGTTATCTTCCCGAGAAATCAGCACGGATGGTCTTTTTAGATCCTGCTCATAAAATCGACGTTGTAACTTTATCAGAATTGTCTCGTGTAGGATTTCGAAGAAGCGGAGATTTTGTCTATCGACCTGAATGTCATTTGTGTCGACAATGCCTTTCATGTCGTGTACCTGTTGATGATTTTAAAATGAACAGTCAACAAAAGAAAGCTTGGAAACGTAATCAAGACTTAGAAGTTAGAATAACCCAAACTCAAGATGCTACTGATTTACACTATCAACTCTATGAACGTTACATCAATGAGCGTCATTCAGATGGAGATATGTTCCCCCCTAGCTATGATCAATTCGAGAAGTTTTTGATTCACAGTTGTAGCAATAGTTTCTTTATAGAACTTTGGAAAGATAATCGACTCATTTGTGTCTCAACCTGCGATGTATTAGATGATGGAGTATCCGCCGTCTATACATTTTTTGATCCAGATGAATCCAAACGTTCTTTAGGTGTTTTTGCAGTCCTTAAGCAAATTGAATATGTAAAGCAGCACAATCAAGAGTTTGTATATTTAGGATATTGGGTACCCCATTCATTCAAAATGAACTATAAGTCCCAATATGCGCCTTTTGAATTATTACTGGATGGTCAATGGCGACGTGTTAATAAAATGCTCAGCAACGAAGAAATCGATCAATTAGGTCATATGCTGATGACGACACTTCCCTCTGAATGGAATAACTTTATTGTAAAGTAGGGTATTGAATTTTGTCACTTGAATAAATCTGCAAAATTATCACTGCATGCCTTTACCATAATGATGGCATGCTCTTTTCCACCATCTAATGTTGGATAATAGTTTTTACGCATATCAATTTGATGAAATCCGGATTTCTCATATAGTGCAATCGCAGCCTTATTACTTTCTCGGACCTCTAAAAAGATTTGTACGGGATCATTATTGAGTTGAGCCATTGAAGCTTCAAGCAATTGATATCCCAACCCTTTTCCACGCATTTTCGGATGAACTGCCATCAACAGCAAATTTGCTTCATCCAATACAGGCTGTAAAATACAAAAACCAACAACACGATTCTGGTATTCAATCACTGTGGATTGATATGAATCAACCGCTTCTGAAAATTGTTTTTTTGTCCAAGGATGCGTCTGCCCCAAACTTTCAATTTCATATACCACCTCAACATCTGATGTCAGCATCGGTCGAATCATAATCATTACATTGCATTTTTTAAGTTAGTACATTATAGAAAGTTCGAAAATAAATGAAATAAAAAAAGGCAGCTTACGCTGCCCGAATGCACAAAAGTAAATACTTAAAAACCGAGTTTTGCTTTCCATGTTGCCAATAAACCCACGGTATCCAAATCATTCGGATGGAAGCCTGGTTTAAAATAAGCCAACATTTCCTTACCCATACCAGAAATAATGCCTTTAGATGGACTATATCCATAGGTATAAATATCTTTCAAAGATGCAATATTTAACTGTTTATCGTCTTTCAATAAACGCGCTACAAAATAAGTCTGCACCATGAATAGCACAACCATTGCTGCCACTAAAGAAGATGTTCGAGCAAGATAAGATTTGATTCCTTTACCGAACACACCTTCAAATACATCATATGCGACAGCCTTATGCTCATTTTCTTCAATGGCATGCCAAGCCCACATCGTCGCCATTGTTTCATCAGTCATTAATGCTTGAATATGTTCGTTACGCAATAATTCTGAGGCAATGGTTGCTGTAAAATGTTCTAGCGCAGTCGTTCCCATCAGATCGATCATTTCTTGTGAAATACCAAATGGTTTCATAACGGTGCTAGCTGACTTGCGAAAAGTTTGAATGACCGTATCTGTGGCTTTTTCAAGTGCAGCAACATCATGACCAAATTTTTGTGCTGATGCATTAAAGCCAGCATGCTCATGTGTATGCATTGCTTCCTGACCAATAAATGCTGAAATCTCTTTTTGGAGATCTTCATTATCTTTAATGGCTGGATGTTGGCGAACTGCACGCACTGAATCGATAAAGAATTTTTCACCTGCAGGAAATAATGCAGATAACGCTGTCATGAAATGAGTTAATCCTGCTGAACCATTCATCCAATATTCTGGTACGTGATCAAAATCAAATTGCATACGACGTACTGGAAATGATGCACCGGCACGATTTGTAATATTTACTTTAGCATTCATTGCTGGACTCCTATTCGGGATCTATCCAAATCTAGTTTTATGATTCTTTTCATTACTTCATCTTAGTGATTTATTATTTTTATGATAAATGCCTTATAGGTCACATCATTATCAGTTAAGGACAGCTTACAACTCTTATTGTCTAACAATTTTATAGATTCCATAAAAAAAACGCCCCAAAGGGGCGTTTCTTTCACACAATCAATACTTATGCAGTTACTTTAGCAACAACACCAGCACCAACTGTACGACCACCTTCACGGATCGCAAAACGTAGACCTGGGTCCATTGCGATTGGGTGGATTAATTCTACTGACATTTCTACGTTGTCACCAGGCATAACCATTTCAACGCCTTCTTGCAATTGAATCGCGCCAGTTACGTCAGTTGTACGGAAGTAGAACTGTGGACGGTAACCGTTAAGGAATGGAGTGTGACGACCACCTTCTTCTTTAGAAAGTACGTATACTTCTGCATCAAATTTAGTGTGTGGCTTGATCGCACCTGGTTTAGAAAGTACTTGACCACGTTGTACGTCTTCACGCTTAGTACCACGTAATAAGATACCACAGTTCTCGCCCGCACGACCTTCGTCTAGAAGTTTACGGAACATTTCAACGCCAGTTACTGTAGTTTTAACTGTGTCTTTGATACCTACGATTTCAACTTCTTCGCCTACTTTCACGATACCAGCTTCTACACGACCAGTTACTACTGTACCACGACCAGAAATCGAGAATACGTCTTCGATTGGCATTAAGAATGCTTTATCAATAGCACGCTCTGGCTCTGGGATGTAAGTGTCAAGCGCTTCAACAAGAGCAACAACTGCATCTTCACCGAACTGACCAGCTTCACCGTTAAGTGCAGCAAGAGCAGAACCACGGATAACTGGAGTGTCATCACCTGGGAAGTCATAAGTAGAAAGAAGTTCACGAACTTCCATTTCAACCAGCTCAAGAAGCTCTTCGTCGTCTACAAGGTCACATTTGTTTAAGAATACAACGATGTATGGAACACCTACTTGGCGAGAAAGAAGGATGTGTTCACGAGTTTGTGGCATTGGACCATCAGTCGCAGCACATACAAGGATCGCGCCGTCCATTTGAGCAGCACCAGTAATCATGTTTTTAACATAATCGGCGTGGCCCGGGCAGTCTACGTGAGCGTAGTGACGAGTTGGAGAATCGTATTCTACGTGTGATGTATTAATTGTAATACCACGTGCTTTTTCTTCTGGTGCAGAGTCGATTGCAGCGTAGTCTTTCGCTTCACCACCGAATTTCTTCGCACATACAGTTGCGATAGCAGCAGTTAAAGTTGTTTTACCATGGTCAACGTGACCGATTGTGCCCACGTTAACGTGTGGCTTATTACGTTCAAACTTAGCCTTAGCCATGAGATCTTCCTTTTTAAACTACTCATGGAGGATCACTCCATGAGCACTTGGTTTTAAACTATGAATTAGTTGGGCTTATAGTAATCGAAAGATTACTCGTCGTCACCTTTTTTACCACCAGCTTGGAACTTAGCAATGATGCCTTCAGCCACGTTACGTGGAGTTTCAGCATATTTAGCAAATTCCATAGAGTAAGTCGCACGACCTTGAGACATAGAACGCATGTGTGTTGCGTAACCGAACATCTCAGAAAGTGGAACTTCAGCACGGATTGCTTTAGTACCGCCAGGTAAATCGTCCATACCTTGAACCATACCACGACGACGGTTTAAGTCACCCATGATATCGCCCATGTAGTCTTCTGGAGTTTCTACTTCAACTTTCATGATAGGTTCAAGAAGAACAGGATCTGCTTTCATGAAACCATCACGGAATGCGTAAGAACCCGCCATTTTGAACGATAATTCGTCAGAGTCGACATCATGGTAAGAACCATCGAACAATGTCGCTTTGATGCCAACAACTGGGTAACCAGCTAGGACACCATTCTTCATACGTTCTTGAATACCTTTGTCTACAGCACCAAAGAATTCTTTAGGTACAACACCACCAACAACTTCTTCAGCGAACTCGTAGTCTTTACCAGCTTCAGGATCCATTGGCTCTAAACGTACATATACGTGACCGAATTTACCTTTACCACCAGTTTGACGAACAAACTTACCTTCTTGCTCAACAGATTTTTTAATCGTTTCGCGGTAAGCAACCATTGGTTTACCAATGTTCGCTTCAACACCGAATTCACGCTTCATACGGTCAACGATGATGTCAAGGTGAAGCTCACCCATACCAGCAATAATAGTCTGACCAGATTCTTCATCAGTACGAACGCGGAATGATGGATCTTCTTTCGCCAAGCGACCCAAAGCAACTGACATTTTTTCTTGGTCAGCTTTAGTTTTAGGTTCAACTGCAAGTGCAATTACTGGCTCTGGGAATTCCATACGCTCCAATGTGATCACGTTGTTTTCATCACAAAGTGTATCACCTGTAGTCGTATCTTTAAGACCTACACATGCCGCGATATCGCCCGCACGAATTTCTTCGATGTCATGACGGTCATTAGCGTGCATCTGTACAATACGGCCAACACGTTCACGTTTAGATTTAACAGGGTTATAAACTGCACTACCAGCTTTTAGAACACCTGAGTAAACACGAACGAATGTCAAGTTACCAACGAATTTGTCGTTCATAATTTTGAACGCAAGCGCAGCAAACGGTGCTTCATCAGACGCTTCACGAGAACCTTCTGTCTCATCTTTGTCGTCTAAGATACCTTTAATTGCTTCAACGTCAGTAGGTGCTGGTAAGAATTCAATAACAGCATCCAACATACGTTGAACACCTTTGTTTTTGAATGCTGAACCACAAAGCATTGGTTGAATTTCATTCAACAATGTACGTGCACGAAGACCACCGATGATTTCTTCTTTAGTCAAATCACCTTCTTCTAGGTACTTATCCATGAGTTCTTCTGATGCTTCTGCAGCAGCTTCAACCATGTTCGTACGCCATTCTTGAGCAAGCTCAACAAGGTCAGCAGGAATTTCACCGTATTCAAACTTCATACCTTGAGATGCTTCATCCCAGATAATCGCTTTCATTTCGATAAGGTCTACTACACCTTGGAAGTTTTCTTCTGCGCCAACAGGAATCACGATTGGCACTGGATTACCACCAAGACGTGTTTTCACTTGTTCAACAGCACGGAAGAAGTTTGCACCAGTACGGTCCATTTTGTTAACGAACGCAATACGAGGTACTTTATATTTATTTGCTTGACGCCATACAGTTTCTGACTGAGGTTGTACACCACCTACAGCACAGTAAACCATGCACGCGCCGTCAAGAACACGCATAGAACGCTCAACTTCGATCGTGAAGTCAACGTGTCCCGGTGTGTCAATTACGTTAATACGGTGTTGTTCGAACTGGTTACCCATACCTTTCCAGAAGCAAGTTACTGCTGCTGAAGTAATAGTAATACCACGTTCTTGCTCTTGTTCCATCCAGTCAGTTGTTGCTGAACCTTCGTGAGTTTCACCTAGTTTGTGGCTCTCACCTGTGTAGAACAAAATACGTTCAGAAGTCGTTGTTTTACCAGCATCAATGTGTGCTGAGATACCAATGTTACGGTAACGAGAAATTGGGGTTTGACGAGCCATGATTTCTTGCATTCCTAAATTTTGTTGTTTAAAACAGGACGCTTTAAGCTGCTGAGCAGCTTAAAGCGATTCGATGACAAATCAGTGAAACCCGACTTACCACCCTCCTGAATAGGGGCTGTTTTATCCGCTTAGAAACGGTAGTGAGAGAAGGCTTTGTTGGCTTCAGCCATACGATGCACATCTTCACGTTTCTTGATCGCTGAACCTTTACCTTCAGCTGCGTCAAGCAACTCACCAGCAAGGCGTAACGCCATAGTTTTTTCAGAACGCTTAGCAGCAGCATCTACTAACCAACGCATCGCTAAAGCAGTACGACGGGATGGGCGTACTTCCATAGGAACTTGGTATGTAGCACCACCAACACGGCGTGCTTTTACTTCGACCATAGGACGAACTTTTTCAAGAGTAGTCTCGAAAAATTCAACTGGGTCTACTTTAGATTTTTCTTGAACGCGGTCTAAAGCACCGTAAACGATACTTTCAGCAATAGATTTTTTACCATCTTGCATTACGTGGTTCATGAACTTAGCGATTGTTTGGCTGCCGAACTTAGGATCCGGAAGGATTTCACGAGCAGCGACTACGCGACGTCTTGGCATTTTAATACTACCTATAAATATGACACTTCAGGTTTATCCAGCAGCAGTACAAAGTGTCATGTACTATTCGCTGGCCTTACTACACGTCGCTTGAATTTCACAAAATTAAATGCAGAAATCAGACAAGCGAGACGATAAAGGATTGCAGTTCTATACGTTTAAGAAAATGATCTAGTTAGATTATTTCTTAGGACGCTTAGTACCGTATTTAGAACGAGACTGGTTACGATCTTTAACACCAGCACAGTCTAAAGAACCACGAACGGTATGGTAACGTACACCTGGTAAGTCTTTAACACGACCACCACGGATAAGAACAACACTGTGCTCTTGTAGGTTATGGCCTTCACCACCGATATAGCTAGATACTTCAAAACCTGAAGTTAAGCGAACACGGCAAACTTTACGCATTGCTGAGTTAGGTTTTTTAGGTGTAGTTGTGTAAACACGTGTACAAACACCACGACGTTGTGGACAAGCCTTCAACGCAGGAACTTTTGATTTTTCAATCAAAGTCGTACGACCCTTACGGATCAACTGATTTGTTGTTGCCATGTGGCAATTCTCCCGTTAATAAAAAGCCCCAAAAAATACTACTTTTTGAGGGCATGCAATTGTAAGCCAAGAAGTAAAAATGGTCAACATTCAACATGACATCAAATATTGACCATTGTGTGCTTACAACGAAATTTTCAGAATGATTTGATCAACCATTCATAACTAAATTTATTGTTTTTTCTGTGAAGTAGGTAGTGAGTTTGCTGCTTCGTCTTTCTTTTTTGAATTACGACGCTTAGGGGGCACTTTTACCTGCACAATAGGTTCGCCTTGAGGCTGGTCTTTATCAGCGTCTTGAACACTTTCATTAGAAGCCGATTCCACATGTTTTTCAGCTAAGGCCTTAAGACCATCCTCAACACTGACCACTTCTTCTTTTTCAGACTCGGTAGATTTTGCTTCAATTTTAATTGCTGAAATTGAATCATTATGAACTGCAGACTCATCAACTTGAATAGACTCTTCTCCTTCAAGTTTTTTTGCAAACTCTTCAACCTCAACCACTAACTCATTATTGATTGACACTGCGGAATTCAATGCGAGTGAAGATTGCTTTAATAATTCTGTACCGCGCTCAAAGGCCTCCTGAACAGATACCTGCTCATCTGGATGTTGGAGAATGTACTTCTGTGCTCCTGAAAAAACAGCTCTAGCTTTAGTATGAGCCTCTTCCACCAAACGCCAGCTATATACTGCACCAATACCAGCACCAGCCAAAGGTGCTAATTTAGATAAAATTGAAATTTGAGGAATCTGATTCAACCAATTCCATTTATAACCACCTTCAGGATTACTCAGCCAATTTTTTAAAGCCGTGAAGTCGTTACTAGAGCCCAATAGGGTTTGTAGCTGATGAGTATCTTGTGTTTCCAATAAATTTGCGACTGTTCTTAATGCCACTAAAAGTGTTTGCTTTTCCGCAATAACACCTAAATCGACTTGTTTGAATACATACTCAACGATCTCTTGCTCTTGACGATGATTAAGTTCAAAACCGTGCGCGCGCCCTTCTTGGTAAATACTACGCAACGTAAATGCCAACGAGAAAGGAATATCGATGGCCGTACCAACTACGCCTGTCGCACCAGACACTGCCCCCTGAACCGCTGCAATCAACTTATTTTGATTGGCTAATGCTTCACCGATACGATTCGCACGATCAGGGCTTGATTTAAGTTCATCCAAGCTTTTTGCACCAACTTCCTTTAATACATGCTCAACTGAACTTAACTCAGAAACAAAATCATTCAATTTATCAAAAAAATAATCTGCAACTTTGTTGTTTAAGTCCGGAGAGATAAAAGAAGCAACATTATTTAATTTACTGTAATGACGACCAAAAATTTTTTGAGAAACTTGAGGGACATGATCACGAAATAATTGTTGAGGGGTTTCGTACTTTTTTTGTTCAGTCATTTTTCTCTCATCTAAAGTTATGTCAATAATTTTTTGTGGATCAGGTTGTTGCGTCAATTTCGCAATTGATCCTGGTGCAACATGTTGTGCCAGTTCAAATCCAGTTGCACTGAGCTTTTTAGCCACTCCAAATGCTTTTAATACCAGTCCGCTAGATTGCTTATTATTAGAATTTGCCATTTACAACCCTCCTTCGCATTTATCACTTATGTTTAAAATTCTATGCGCAGTCAAGAGTTATCTCAACTTTATCGTGTTTTATTCGGTTGCAATATAGTGAACATATCTGCCAATAAGCGTTTTAACGCTGCGATATTGATTTGCCATAAGAATTTAAAATAGATTCTGATATCATGATACGAATTTTTGACAAGATCTTATGGACTTTTACATCCAATCAAATCATCGATGTGAATTTTTCCATAAAATGACTTCACCATAATAGGGAATTGTAAATGAAACGTGTTGTAATCACTGGTATGGGCATTAACTCATGCATTGGTAATACATTAGAAGATGTAAATCATGCCTTACAAAATGGTATTTCAGGCACACGTTTTAACCCAACTTATGCTGAACTTAATTTTAAAAGTCATGTTAGTGCTGCAGCAGAACAAAATTTTGACGGTATTGACCGTAAACTGAAACGCTTTATGGGTGTATGTGCGATGTATGCCTATAACGCTGCAGTCGCTGCGGTTGAAAATGCGGGTCTAACCGCTGAAGATCTTGCGGGCAATCCTCGTTATGGTATTGCGGGTGGTTCAGGCGGCAACTCTACAGCTTCTGTCGCTGAAATGATTGAACTTCTTGAAGAGAAAGGCGCACGTAAAATTGGCCCTTTCTTTGTTCCACGCAATATGTCAAATACTATTACAGCTAACGTTGGTGTGGCATTCAAATTACAAGGTATCGCTCACTCTATTACAAGTGCTTGTGCAACCTCAGCTGATGCCATTGGTTACGCATACAACCTGATTCAACTTGGCAAACAGGATCTAATGCTCGCTGGTGGTGGTGAAGAAGACCATTGGTCACAAAGTCTATTATTTGATGCAATGGGTGCTTTATGCTCAAAATATAATGACTCACCAGAAACCGCTTCTCGCCCTTACTCTGCTGATCGTGATGGTTTTGTCATTGCTGGCGGCGGTGGTTTCGTGGTACTTGAATCTCTTGAGCATGCTCAAGCGCGCGGTGCAAATATTCTTGCTGAAGTCGTTGCATATGCAGCCAACTCTGATGGTGCTGATATGGTCGCACCATCAGGTGAAGGTGCAACACGTTGCATCTTGATGGCACTTGATGAAGCAAAACAGCATGGTGTTGAGAAAATTGATTATGTAAATACACACGGCACATCTACACCAGCTGGTGATGTGACTGAATTGAAAGCAATGGAACGCGCATTCGGTGAAGGTCAAGTACCACCTTTAAGTTCAACAAAATCTATGACAGGTCATAGCTTAGGCGCTGCAGGTGTACAAGAAGCGATTTACTCTATTCTCATGATGCAGAATGACTTTATTGCACCAAATATCAACGTTACTGAGCTTGATGAAGGTGCAAAACCATTTGATATCGTACTTGAAAAACGCGATACAAAACTGAATACTGTAATGAGTAACAGTTTTGGTTTCGGCGGCGTAAATGCCTGCCTCATTTTCAAGAAATGGGAAGGCTAATTTAATTCCGCCCATAATGGGTGATTAGATGGATGCTCCTTCAGATGCTTTCCTATGGGTAAAAGCATTACATATTATTGCTGTGGTATGTTGGTTCGCTGCTTTGTTCTATCTACCACGGCTTTATGTTTATCATGCGATGAGTGACGATGCCATAAGTCATCAACGCTTTGAAGTCATGGAACGTAAGCTTTATCGTGGCATTATGTGGCCTGCGATGATCGCAACATTGATCACTGCACATTTTTTAGTGGACTGGGGTGATGCAACTCGACATTATCATGAAGCTTTATGGTTTTATTTAAAAGTTGGTTTAGTCGGATTACTGGTCATATACCACCTAGTGTGTGGATATTACCGTAAAAAACTCATTGATAATGCACACTATAAAAGTCATAAGTTCTGGCGCTATTTCAACGAAATGCCCACATTGATCTTATTCGCAGTTGTAATTTTAGTTGTGGTCAAACCTACATTCTAACTAAAGAATATAAAAAAACCTCCATTCGTGGAGGTTTTTTCTTTCTCTAAAAATTAATTATGGTTACGCTTACGCATACGTGGTTTATAAAGAACACGGTATGTTACAGCTAACAGAATCAACCAGATTGGGCTAATCATCAAAGCTTTAAGCGTGTCTGGCTCTAAACTTAAAATGATTAATGCAAATAGCAAAAATGCCAATACAACGTATGACATTGCCACTCCACCCGGCATTTTAAAATTCGACTTTTCATGTAGCTCAGGTCGCAATTTACGGTAGCGTATATAGCACACCATGATAATCGCCCAAATACTAATGAAAAGAATCACACACAGCGAACTTGCTAATGTAAAAGCTTCCATCGTATTTGGCACAAAATACTGAAATGCTGCACCGGCCATAATAAATGTACATGAAAAGATTAATCCCTTAGCAGGTACGGCACGACTTGAAAGTTCTGCTAGCTTTTGAGGGGCTTGGCCGTCACGGGCCAATCCAAATAACATTCGACTGGTAGAAAAGACACCACTGTTCATGGAAGACATCACAGAAGACAAAACCACTAGGTTCATAATCACAGCAGCTGAACCAATACCCGCAAATAAGAATAATGTGACAAATGGACTTTGATCTGCTGGGATATTGATCCAAGGTGTCACAGACATAATCATGATCAACGAAAGCACATAGAAAATAATAATACGTGTCGGAATAGCATTAACCGCTTTTGGTAAATTTTTTTCAGGATCTTTGGTTTCCGCAGCCATCGTCCCGAGTAACTCTACACCAACAAAGGCAAACATTGCGATTTGAAAGCCTGCCAAAAAGCCCATGGTTCCTTTCGGGAACATTCCACCATGAGACCAAATGTTACTGAAGCTTGCAACAGCACCACTTGGTGACTGAAAACTCGTAAACACCATGAAGGCACCCACCAAGATCAATCCAATAATGGCTAGAATTTTGATTAATGCAAACCAAAACTCAATTTCACCAAAAAGTTTTACAGTGACTAAGTTAATTGCGAGTATGAATAAGACACATCCTGCACTAATCGCTGCTTGCCCCATTGGGGTAAACATTTGATCTGGAGGTAACCAAAAACTGAGATAATTGATAATTGCTGCTAAATCAGCAATACCGACCAAAATCCATCCCAGCCAATAGGACCAACCAATATAATACCCTGCACCTGGTCCAATGAGATCATGTGCCATATCAATAAATGATTTGTAGTGCAGATTAGATAAAAGAATTTCACCAAGGGCACGCATCAAGAAAAAAAACATGGCACCAATAATCATATAAATGATGATGATTGAAGGTCCTGCAAGTGAAATCGTTTTTCCTGAGCCCATAAACAACCCTGTACCAATCGCTCCACCGATGGCGATGAGTTGTAAATGTCGATTTGAAAGCTTACGCTGTAATTCATTGGGAGATGATTGTTCATCAATATTTGTGGTTGTCATTATTCAACATCCTTTTACACCATCTAATCTAATCGATCAGCCTAAATTCCGCTTCAAACTGAGATTCGAGAGATTTTGTTATTATGAGAGGAGCCATAAATGACTCTTCCTCGTGAAGTCTTACTTATATTCAGTTATTTCAATGCAGCAATCACTGCGATTTCAATTAACCATTCTGGATTAACGAGGTCAGCCTGAATGGTTGCTCGTGATGGTGGTATTGAATCCTCCATCCATTCAATCCAAATTTGATTGAAGATTTGAAAATCTTCCAGATTCTTCACGAAAACTTGTGCTGACAATAAACGAGATTTATCTGTGCCTACTTGAGCCAAAAGAGCGTCGATCGTATTCAGCACATCTTTCGTTTGTAAGGCGATATCAGGCGTCGTAATCTTAGGTACTTGACCAGAAAGATAAGCCACTTGATTAAAGACTGTAACTGCACTCATCACGCCATTACTATTGAATTTTTGAATATCCTGATTTTGCATATTAATTCCTTGATTACTCAGTATCGATCCTAGTGTTGATCGTTGAATTTTTAACATTAAATTTCTACAACAAATGGAACCCGCGTCGTTACGCCACACATTAACTCATATCCCACAGTACTCGCTCCTGCAGCGACCTCATCAATCGGTAACAAACTTCCGTACTTTGAGACGCCCCACAGTACGACTTCACTGCCAATTTTTGCATCTTCAATATGCGTGATATCAACAGCTAGCATGTCCATACTTACACGACCAATCAAAGAAGTTTTTTGTCCATTCACAAGCACTGTTGTGCCAGATTGAGTAATCCGTTGATATCCATCTGCATATCCACAAGCGACAATGCCAATTTTCATAGCTTGTTCTGCAAAAAATGTCGATCCATAGCCAATACTTTGCTGAGGATTAATTTCTTGAATTGCAATCAATTCACTTCTTAAAGACATTGTTGGTTTTAAGTCCCAATCTTGAATAGTATGGGTTGGATAATCCGGTGAACTCCCATACAACATAATGCCACTACGTACAATGTTAGAGTGGACATGATTGGCATGTCTAAGAATGGCTGCGCTATTACTTACTGAGCAAGGACCACCTAAAGCACTGACGATTTGATTGAATACTGAAATTTGATAGTCAACGCCAACCTGATTCAAGCGCTCGCCATCAGCATCAGAAAAATGTGTCATGTGAGTGATTGATGACACTTGCGGCAATTCAGTTAACAGACTCCAAATTTCAGAGTAACGTTGAGGTTGGAATCCTAAACGATTCATGCCACTGTTCATTTTCAGAAAAATATTAAAATGAGCATCTAAACCGCACCGATTAATCCATTCGAATTGAATCTCATTATGAACAGTAAATTGAAGTTCCAAATCATGACACAACTGTAAATCCGCTTCTTGAAAGATACCTTCCAAAAGCAAAATTGGGCCTTTCCAACCTAAATCTCGAACTCGTTGTGCTTCACTCAGCTCTAGAAGTGCAATCCCATCAGCATCCTTTAAGGCTGAATAAATGCGCTCGATCCCATGGCCATAAGCATTAGCTTTTACAACAGCAAAAATTTGGGCATTTGGCACATGTTGCTTAGCAACTTTCAAATTATGTTTGATTGCGTTTAAATGAATGACAGCCTGTATCGGGCGAGACATATTCCTTGTCCTATTATATTTTTTAATAGCAAACCACGCAGCCTTTAAGCTGCGTGGTTATAACGTTGAATTGAAAGTCCATCGGTACTAATCTCTGGAGTCCGATTCAGCACTAAATCACTAATCAGCTTTCCAGAACCACATGCCATGGTCCAGCCGAGCGTGCCATGTCCAGTATTTAAAAATAGATTCTTATATTTCGTCGCACCGATAATAGGCGTACTGTCTGGTGTCATCGGTCGTAGTCCCGTCCAGAAACTGGCTTGTGCCATATCTCCACCTGGGAACAAATCACGTGTTACCATCTCTAAGGTGCCACGGCGATCCTCATTTAACTCTTTATTAAAACCACTTAACTCAGCCATCCCACCAACACGAATTCGTTGATCAAAACGAGTTATTGCAATCTTGTAAGTTTCATCTAAGACAGTTGATTGAGGGGCATATTGCGCATCCACGATAGGTATAGTTAAAGAATATCCCTTTACAGGATAAATGGGCAAATCTAGACCTAATGGTTTAATAAAATCTCGTGAATAGCTACCGAAGGCAAGTACATAACGATCTGCCGTGAGTACCTGACCGTCTACAATAACGCCTTTAATTTCGTCGCCCTCAACTACGAGTTTTTCAACATTTTGATTAAATTTAAACTCAACACCAATACCTTTTGCATATTCAGAAAGCGCGTTGGTAAAGATATAGCAATCACCAGTCTCATCATTTGGAAGATGTAAGCCACCGACTAATTTGTCTTTAACTTCCGCTAATGCAGGTTCAACTCGACCTAGACCTTCACGATCTAATAACTCAAATTCGACACCTGTTTCTTTTAAAACTTCAATGTCTCGTTGAACTGCGTCTAATTGCGCATCCTTACGAAAAATTTGTAATGTTCCTTTTGAACGATTCTCATAAGATATGCCAATATTTTCGCGTAATTCTCTTAAACAATCTCGACTATATTCAGCAACACGTACCATACGCTCTTTATTGATGGCGTAATGTGCCGCATTGCAGTTCTTCAACATTTGAGCCATCCATTTCAGCTGCCACAAGCTTCCATCTACATTAATTGCTAATGGTGCATGATGTTGAAACATCCATTTAACCGCTTTAAATGGAATTCCTGGTGCGGCCCATGGTGTAGAATACCCAGGAGAAATCTGTCCTGCATTGCCAAAACTCGTTTCTTCGGCAGGACCTGATTGACGATCTAATACAGTGACGCTTGCTCCTTGTTGCGCTAGGTAATACGCACTTGCAACACCAATGACACCACTACCTAATACAATAACGCGCATGAACTATCCCTCAGCACTGTGTAGTTTATTTCACTAGTATATTTTTGCTTTAATAGTTTTTTTCACTCTTTTAATCGTTATAATTTAGGTAATTTAAGGGTTTTATCCTGAAAAAATTAAAAAATAAGGAAATTATTCATGCGGAAATTAGATCGCACTGATCGTATGATTTTAGATATTCTGCAAAAGGACGGTCGTATTGCCATTAGTGAACTGGCTGCAAAAGTAAATCTTTCTACAACCCCATGCTCGGAAAGAGTGAAAAGACTAGAACGAGATGGCATTATTATGGGCTATTACGCCCGATTAAATCCGGAGTTATTGGAGCGTAATTTACTCGTCTTTCTAGAAATTAAGTTATCGGCGAAATCTGGAGATGTTTTTGATCAAGTCGCCAAGAATTTAGTTGAGATACCTGAGGTATTAGAGTGTCATTTAATTTCAGGTGAATTCGATTACTTGGTGAAAGCGAGACTAAAAGAAATGAGTGCTTATCGCCAACTACTGGGTGACCTGCTTAAAATGCTTCCCTCCTCTGCATCCTCCCATAGTTACATCGTGATGGAAGAGGTCAAAGAGTCCTTGTACTTGGATCTAAGCTAAGCTACGAAGAGCAATCTCTTGAGAGTTGCTCTTGAGCCCAAATTTCGGCTTAGATTAATCAACGTAATTTAAAATTTGATGGAAAGCTTGAATTCTGGCTTTGGGTGCAGCAGCGGCTAACTCTGCATCACTGCCATAACCGTATTCCACCGCAATCGTTTCAATCCCATTTTTTCGAGCACCGATAATGTCATGCTCTCGGTCCCCTACCATTAAACAGGTTTCTGGCTTAATTTTTTCTCGCTCTAAAATATATGCAATAAGTTCAGCTTTATTGGTGCGGTCACCATTTAACTCACTGCCATAGGCATAATCAAAATACGGTGTGAGATTGAAATGTTCAAGAATTTTCTGGGCATACACCTCAGGCTTTGCAGTAGCTAAAAACAATCTGTAACCTTTGTTCTTAAGTGTTGCCAATGTCTCTGCTACATCTTCAAATAATAAATTTTCAAATAAACCTTTTACAGCAAAGCGTTCACGATAACCAAGTAAAGCCTGTTCCGCCAAATCATCATTCACATCAACCTTCAAAATTTTGGCCAACGAGGCTTTTAAAGGTGGTCCAATAATCCAATCAATATTCTCATCCTCCGCGATAAGATGACCTACTTTTTCTAAACCATAACGTGCAGAAGTCGTAATACCCACTTTAGGATCAGTTAGCGTTCCATCTAAATCAATGAGAATATTTTTAATCATGCTGTACCTTTTTTAGAAATGCTATCGAGACTTCTCAGAAACTTGCCTATACTACTCCAAATTGATCGATGAAGGACATTGTTGTGCGCCCTACTGTATTGTGCTTTTCTGGTTTAGATCCATCTGGTGGTGCTGGCTTACAAGCAGATATTGAAGCGATCGGCCAAAGTGGTGCTCATGCAGCAATCGCATGTACAGCGTTAACCATTCAAAACTCTCAACAAGTTTTTGGATTTGAAGCAACCTCAAAAGATTTACTGCTGGCTCAAGCGAATGCTGTAGTGAACGATCTTCCTATCAAAGTAGTGAAATCTGGCATGCTCGGCACTACCGACAATATCGCCGCTTTGGCAGAATTCCTAAGAGCACATCCTGATTTCCAATACGTACTCGATCCAGTTTTGGTTGCCAATAGTGGTGGCTCATTAGGAAATCAAGCAACATTGGTCAAGGCTTTTGTTGAATTGATTCCTCTTGCTACGATTCTTACACCGAATACCGTTGAACTTCGCGCATTAACAGGCTGTGAAGATTTAGATCAAGCTACACAGAAGTTATTTGCAATGGGTGCTAAAGCTGTATTAGTCAAAGGTGGTCACGAAGACACACCGACTTATATTAGAAATGCACTCTACATCAACGGTGATATGGTCTCTGAAACAAAATGTCCTCGTCTTGAAGGTGAGTATCATGGTTCAGGCTGTTCTCTTGCTAGTTTTATTGCAGGGAGGTTGGCACAAGGTGATCAAATTAAAAATGCAGTTCACCATGCGGAAACATGGCTATTTGGTGTATTAAAACGTGCTGAAATCCCAGTTGAAGGTGGCCAAAGAATTCCAAAACGCTTCTAAATAAAAAGCCCACTGACTGTGGGTTTTTTTTTATTAATCTTTTAGTCTTTCTTTGACTGATCGGATATGTTCTCTATTGGTTTTCCACGATTTTTGAAGCGCTGCTTTTTCAATACGATATTGAATTCTCTGTAGTCTACGATCATCAATCACTTTCATTTGGTAGCTTTTAACTTCTTCAATCCAACTTTTACCCCAATGAACATGTACAGGAATTGGTGTTTTAAACTCACAATTAGGCACGAAAACTATTAACCCATGTATCGACAGATTTGAATCGATTAAATCTTTTAACAATCCCTCTAAAACCTTTATATGCTTGTAGTTTTGGTGCAATGGATTTTGAAATTTATGGCTAGATTTATAAATTTTTTGAGTCCACATTTTTTGATGTGATGAGCCAAAAATCCAACCTTTATAGTTTTTGGTCTCAATCACAAATATTCCATAAGGACTCAATAAAATATGGTCAATCTGTGTGGTCTGATTGTCCTGATCCAAAAATGTTAGATCATTCAGTAAAATATAGTCCTCATTCAAAATTTTTTTTGCATGATATTGGACAATGTATTCACCCAATTTTCCTTTGATATAAGGTACAAACATTTTGAATACAGGGATGATTGCTAGAATGAAGATCAACCACTATAACTGCGATATGAGATTAAAAACAATTGTAATTATAGGATTTTCATTAGACATAATTTTTGTATTTCATATGTTTATGCTGTTATAACATCACCACTTATCATCTTCAAGCTGCAGCAGCTTAAGCTTATTTTCCACACCTCCTGAAAATCCGACCAGCTTGCCATTGACACCTATTACACGATGACAAGGTACAATGATCGCGATAGGATTTTTCCCATTGGCCAAGCCTACCGCTCGAACCGCTTTTACATTCCCAACATCCTCAGCAATTTGCTTATACGTTCTAGACTCTCCAAAAGGAATTTTTAACAGCGCATTCCATACCGAGCGTTGGAATTCTGTCCCATAAAGTTCTATGGGCAAATCAAATACCTGACGTTGTTTTAAAAAATATTCGCGAAGCTGTGTTTCGGCAATGCATAAAATCTCGTGATCATCCCGCTGAATTACGATTTGATTTCGGATAAACTGAGGAAGTGCATTCTCCCAAGCGACAACAATCAATGCTCGATCATGAGCAACCAATTGAAGTTCACCGACAGGTGTCATTATTTTTTTTAAATAAAATTGAGTCATTTTTTAATCGCCTGAAAGTTGAATCATCTAACTATGTTGATGATAACTTCATCAAGACCAAACCCGAAATAATCAATACTGCAGCGATCATTCTCATTGCATTTGCAGGTTCTCCAAGAATAAAAATCCCAACCACAAATGAACCTACAGCGCCTATGCCTGTCCATACGGTATAAGCTGTCCCGAGTGGCAAAGTTTTCATCGCATGGGAAAGTAAAGCAAAACTTGCGATCATGAAAACGATCGTCAAAATACTGGGTGTCAATTTGGTGAATCCATCTGAAACTTTCATAAAATAGGCCCAGACCACTTCCAACAACCCTGCAACAATCAAGACTAACCAAGCCAAAATAAACCCTCTCTCAATTAAAAAAAGCAGCGTATGGATACGCTGCCTTAAATCTTACGCTGATGCTAATTTCATCATGACTAAACCTGAAATAATCAGAATAGCCGCAATCATCCGCATTGCTGTCGCAGGCTCACCCAGAATAAAAATGCCGACTAAAAAAGACCCTACTGCACCAATCCCCGTCCAAATCGTATAGGCAGTTCCCAGAGGTAATGTTTTCATGGCATGTGCCAACAACCCAAAACTGAGAACCATAAAAAATAGAGTAATTGCAGTGGGTGTGAATTTAGTAAATCCTTCAGACATTTTCATACTATATGCCCAAACGATCTCAAATAAACCCGCGAGAATAAGAATAAACCAAGCCATGATGCCTGCTCCCAATTAAAATAATTTAAGAGTCAGGCCGTCCTGACGATTTTTCTCATAGAAATGAGGGAGGTCGTTCCTCCAAATGATGGTTGAATTATATCAACACACGCACAAAATAGGCGCAATTTTACAATTTTTGACCCAAAATACACCTACAAAAAATAGGTCATTATTGGACTAGCTTTTCTAGATTATTTCTGCATTTTTAGGCTATTGCATTGCGAAGGCGATCGCTATTGTCAGATGGAAGACTAAATCCGCACCAAATTAGAATACTTCACTGCACTATAGAAAATCACTGGTCTAGGATGTTTAAATTTAAATTGATTTTTTATCTCGCTCTTTTAAGACTTATTCACGAAGATAAGCCAAATAATGAGCAACGAAAATTTCTCCCCCAAACAATTCAACAGAAAGGATAAGAAGATCCATTTTTTGTAAAAAAGGACTCAAATGAGTCCTTTTTATACATTTATTGTCTAATAAACAAACCATTGAACTAAATATGATTATAATCTAATCAAATTATCCAGACTGTTATCAACACAGATATCCACCAAGTTATCCATAAACTTATCCACAGATGTGTGTAGTGTTATACATGTTTCGGATCAAACGTTAATTGAACCTACTTTCGCCAACTCTGCACGCATTTCATCAATTACAGCTTTATAATCTGGCTTTCCGAAAATGGCAGAACCAGCCACAAACATATCAGCACCAGCTTCAGCGATTTCACGAATATTTGCTGGACCAACACCACCATCAACTTCTAAGCGAATATCTTTACCAGATGCATCAATAATTTTGCGTGCTTCACGAAGCTTATCTAGCGTCATTGGGATAAATTTTTGTCCACCGAAGCCAGGGTTGACGCTCATTAATAAGACTTGATCCACTTTATCCAGTACATAATCAAGGTAATGTAAAGGCGTTGCAGGGTTAAAAACTAAACCTGCTTTAGCACCACCAGCTTTAATCAGCTGCAATGAACGGTCGATATGGTCTGATGCTTCTGGATGAAAAGTGATGATATCTGCACCCGCTTCTAAGAAATCTCCGATCATACGATCGACTGGTTTCACCATAAGATGAACGTCAATTGGGGCCTGAATACCATATTTTTTAAGTGCCTTACATACACCAGCACCAAAAGTTAAATTTGGTACATAATGATTGTCCATTACATCGAAATGGACCACATCTGCACCTGCTTCAAGTACGTTTTCGACTTCTTCACCTAAGCGAGCGAAATCAGCAGATAAAATCGATGGAGCAATTAAGAATGGCTTGGACATGTCAGGACCTGGCGGGAAATTAGAATTCAAAAGTTGATTATAGCAAAACTTCGTTTATTCATTCCTTCGAAATTACTGCTATTTAAATTTCAACTCAAAATGCAAATCGTTGATAAAAAAATCTTCAAGGACGGAATATGACTTATGCAAAGCTATGTTGCATATTCGGAACAACCTTATGGTGAGATGAATGTTAAGATACAATAAATTTCAAGCATTACGGTAAATAATGAAAACAACCACAACGATAGACAGCTCCGAAGCATTACGTATCGCTAAACGATTAAGCAATCATTGGAAACATAAATTTGATGTCGCCAATACCGATGACCAATATCAAATTTTTATGCCAAAAGTGACAGTTGAATTATCAATACAACCTGATCAACTTCATGTCAGTATTGTGAATAAAGAAGAAATATCTTTAGAAGAATTAATACGACTAGAAAATGTCGTGCTTGATCATATCAATCGCATGGTTCAAGCTGACTATCAAGTAATATGGTCTAGAGAAAGTTAAAGAAAAACCGACATAAAGTCGGCTTTTCATTATTGTTGCTGTTTAAATTCAGTAACACGGCGAATTCGTTCTTCAGTGGCAGGATGACTTGCAAAGAGATCAAGAATTTTTGATTGATCTTCGTCTTCTCCCATATCATCACTCATACGTTTTAAAAAGTTTGCAAAATGCACTGTATCCATTTCATGTTTATGCATGAGTTCTAGCGCATACTGATCTGATTCTAACTCAAACTTCCGTGAATATCCTGCACCAATCATGGCAACTGGCAAAGTCGCAATTAAATCCGATCCATCACCAGTGATAGCAATATAAAGTACGCTGAATCCTAGGCTCGAAAGACCTTGTTGTAAGCTGTGACGTTTTAATAAATGTGCTTGTTCATGTGCCAAAACGCCGATAATTTCCTGATCATTCTTGGCGAGCTTCACTAATTCATCAGTGAGATAAATTGTATTGTTTGGCAATGCGAGCGCATTGGCTCCAAGCGAGACACCTTCCCTAAATTTCAACTGAGCGGGACGACCCTCAGCAACATATTTCAGATAATCCGCAAGAATCTGATCCTGTCTTTGCTGTGATAACTGGGAAGGTTTAGTGTATTCGGCTAAATAAACTTCTGCCTGACCACCCAAACGATTCAACGTATTTTCTGGCAGCTGGAAAGCAACAATATGAGATGCCGTCGGTATTCCCCATTTAATGACGGAGAAACCAAGTGCGACCACGAAAATAACACTAAAAATAATCAACGATGGTGTACGTTCAAGTTTCCATACTTTTTGATGAAAATTTTTATGCTCAACAGGCAACCATTCAGGAAGCTGACGCTCATGAAATTCAATTCTAGCGTCATGTGTTAACTCTAATGCTGGATTACGTCGACCAATTTTACCAAGCAATACCATTTCATCTGCATGATAGTAGACTGTTTTCACTTCGCCTTTATCTGTATAACTGACAGCGATACTGTCTTGATTAACAGGGCGAATCTGTGCTGTAAAAGGCTTAGAAAGAACACCATCATAATATGTCACTGTGAGAGGTTGATTCATTGAATTAACTCCTAAAGTGAAATATCAATATCAAAAATATCACTAATTTCTTCCGCGATGGCACTATGATCACTTTGCGCAATATTCATCATCAGGTTTGGATCATCATTTAATTCTAAGCTCATCGATTCAACTTGGTATCGATAAATGCGAATAGCAGCCCATGCTGACAATAATCCTAAACTTAAGATTCTAGCGATCCAATTACTCGCAACAATCCATGCATAGCGCCATTGATTACAACTGGTCTTAAACTGACTGCTGTTGAGTGTTGTGCTATTCCACGTAGTAATAAAAATTCGTGCCTGTATTAACGGACCAATAAACAACATTCCAATCGCATAAACGGCAAAGATCATCATCAGCATCATATCCATTCCATGACCACTGAGTATTGATAATGTCGAACCACCAAATCCGATGAGCATAAGAATCAATACAAAGAGAATCATGGGAACATATACTGCTCGCATATAACTAGGCCAGTCATTGTTTAATTGAAATTTGAGTTGTCCAACGTACAAATGATTAAGCGTATATTTTTTATAAATCCAAATTGCGACAGGGCTAAATATACCTAATGTAAAAATGGTGATAGCAAGCGCAATTAAAAATTGTTTATAGGCTTCTTTATTCGTGCCAGAAAAATAAAAACGGCTGTTCCCAAATTTACTGTTGCGCGCATTAAATCGAATTGTGGCTCGTACCAACCATGGAAGAGCAATATAAATAATCAGTCCACCAAATGCTGCTATCGTCATATCCATATATGAGGCAATCGCAAATATTGCCCAAATGCCAATGGCTATCAGTCGACCAATCAAAATTTTAGTCGGTAAACCAGTAAAATCAAAAAAGCGATGAAAAAATTCGGTATTGTTATAAAAATATCTTAAACGACGTACTTTCGCCCATGGCGCATATAGGCTCAATGTCGCAATCGTCAATAAAATATTGACGATCCATATGCCAAAGTACTCCATCGCATTGCCATGAAATTTAAATTTAAATACTTTCCCCATATAAATCGGTCGATTTTCATCTGCATCAGATAATGGAAATGGATCGTTGATCAATGGTAAGGGTGCTTGTTCAGCGGAGTGTTCTGATGAATTCATTATTATTTTCTCTGATTATAAAAAATGACATCCCGAGAGATGTCATCATTCAACATGGTTTAAATGTGATATCGCACACATTATAACGAACTTAAGTATGAATATCTTAAAATTCAAATGAGATTAATTTTGCAATTGTAAAGCATGGAATTGCAGATGATCATCAATAAAACTTTGGATAAAGAAGTATCCATGATCATAACCCTCATGCTCCCGCAATGTGAGTTTTTGACCTACGGTTTTACATGATTCAGCAAATAGTGCTGGATTAAGTTGAGCATAAAACTGATCTGCAACCCCCTGATCAATTAAAACTTCGTGATATAGAGCACCCTTTGCTTTCACGAGTTCATTCGCATCATGTGCTTTCCATAACTCACGTTCTTCTCCGAGGTAAGCTGAAAATGCCTTTTCACCCCATGGACAAATTGATGGCGCACAAATCGGTGCAAATGCTGAGACTGACTTAAATAAGTCTGGATACTTCCAAGCAAGCGTGAGTGCACCGTGTCCTCCCATGCTGTGACCAAAAATACCAATCCCCTCATCCTGTACAGGAAACGATGTAAGAACTAGAGAATACAGCTCCTGTATAAGATACGACTCCATCTGATAATGCTCAGCCCAAGGTGCTTGAGTTGCGTTTAAATAGAATCCAGCCCCTTGCCCTATATCCCAAGAATCCCCGACCGCCACGTCGTCACCACGAGGTGATGTATCTGGAGCAATCAATATAATTCCCAATTGTGCAGCTAAACGTTGTGCGTGTGCTTTGATGACAAAAGTTTCTTCAGTACAAGTCAAACCTGCAAGATAGTACAACGCAATACATTTTTGACCTTCGAGTGCCTGTGAAGGTAAAAATACAGAAAATTTAGTGGGATTTTTCAAAAACTTTGAATTGATCTGATAAACTCTTTGTTCACCATCAAAACATTTATTCTTTTGAACCAATTCCATTGCACTGCCTCACACATTTAATTTTTAAAACATCATCGCATATTCGTAAACTGAGCACTATCACTCTGGTGTTCACTACTTACGGTTGATAATCCAACCTGAGGAAATAATCTCTTTTCAAGTTGCGGCAACATAATTTCCATATTCTTACCAATGACCCATTGTGGCTCTGATGGCATAAACCCTTGTGCATTTTCCCAATGCGCAATATTGACTGATGCATCTTCAAAGGCTTCACGTAAGCTATTTTTTTCACGCATCGCTAAATCAAAGAAAGCACGTCCAAAATAAGTCGAGTCTGCATCATTTGAACAACCAAAAGACTCTCGATCTGCTGCAGCTGCAGTAATGACTAATGTATCTGGCGATTGCAACGCTGGAATAAAACTACCAGAGAAACATGATGAAATCACAATGACTCTCCATCTGATCCCTGATTTATCAAGCGTTTGGCGCAACCATTTTGGATCTATGTCTTCCAAATCAATTGGCGTATTTTCCATTTGAAATTGGTTACTCAATCCATGGGAAGTCATATAAAGAAACAGGACATCACTTTCACGATTCATCTGAGCGCCAATACGTTGCAATGCCAAATCAATACTGGTCTTTGACGCAATTGGATATTCTTCGCGAGTTGCAGGATTATTAATTAACGCAATTGAACGACCAAAGGTTCCGAAACGCGTATCAAATTGATCTTTAAATCTTTGAATTTCCAATTTGAATACATCTTGATAACTTGTACCAGCTACGCCCATAAAATACCAATGCGAGTTCGCGAACTCTCCAAATTGGATCTGTTCAAGCGCCTGATTTAATAATCTGCTTTGCGCGTAAAATGATTGTTCTGAAATACTTGGAGGCGCCTCATCTACCTTCCAAATTGGTTGACTTTGTGACGAAATCTGCCACACAAAAAGTGTAAAAAACGTGGCGATCATGATGAGCAGTCGCTCCCACCAAGGCCATTTTAATTCACGCGAAAAAACCCAAACAACAGCTAAACTTTGCCAAACAAACAATAAAGAAAATATGTGCTGCAAATGATCAACAAGGAAATTAGGTTGATAGTCAAAGTTATTAAAATAATATTGGATAAGACACTGAATCAAAACAATATGTGTGTCTAGTACTAACCAAAGTAATGCTGGCACTAACATCAAACGTGGATTATTAGTACGCTGTGAAAGGAAAATCCCAACAATTAAAGCAATAAATGGCCAGAGCGCATAACTCACTAATCCTTGAGAATTAAATTCTCCAGCACCATTCGATAACAACCAGCTAAATAAAGAGCTCGCTGAACCTCCAAGAATTCCCCAAAAAATAAGTTGAAGAATTGATGGCCTTACAATCTGTAGTGATTTCCTTGAACCTAAAAATAACCAAATCCCTGCAAGCTGGTTACTTTTTAAATCATGCCAAAAGTTAATTGAAGGTTTAAGGTCTATCATAAGATTACTGTGTAGGTGCTTGGATCAGCTTTTTTAAGTTTATGCTCGGTTAAATAATTATCAATGCTACTTTTAACTATATAACAATTTTTCGATTATTTTTGAGTCATTTACCAAACTACTCAGAAACAATCGTTTGAAAATAGGCATCAAAGCGACATGCATCACCTAACCATTGATGATCAGGTTTTTGCGCATTGAGATAAACAGCATGTCTTGGTCGCTTTACAATAACTCGCTTAGCAACGCTTTGAGCCAATGCCAACAATTCTTCACCTAAATCCATCTCTCCATCTTCAGGCAACAGAAGATGTAACAGCTGCATTTGTTTTTTCACTTGCGCTTGTTTTTTAATGGCATTTTGATTCTGATCGCGCTGTGGAAACATTGGATCTAAATACACTACATCGGCATCGACGAGTTGGTTTGCACATTGCTTAAGATAATCAGCAGAATCTGAGTAAACCAGCTGAATACGCGCAACAATACTCTTTAAAAATGGGTCAAGACTCGCTTGTTGATGAGTAGATTCTAACAAAGTATATAAAATTGGATGTCGTTCAACTAATGTGACATTTGCCCCTAAATGTGCCATCAGTAAACTGTCATGCCCAAGCCCTGCGGTGGCATCAATGAGCTGGGGTTTTTCAGATAACTGGCATGCCCTCGCAATCATTTCAGATTTCAAGCTAGCACGTTTTAAGCGACCGACTTCGGCTTTCCAATCAGGTTGCATACGCATGCCCTGTGCGCACAGCCACAACCCATCTTGATCAACACAAAGCGCAAGTTCAGGATGATGTCTGAAAAATCGAGCATTCAATTTTTCAACCTCTTCGATTGTTGACTGCACCCCACGAGAAGAAAGCACAGCATTAAAATGCTGTGCTTTCTCAAGAAAATCTCGTTCAGCAAATAAGCGTATTTCGCTTACCATAATTTCCAACCTGTAAATGCAAAGAGAAGGATCACTAAACCTGAAGCAATTCGATACCAAGCAAAAATCATAAAATCACGTTTTGCGACATAGGCAACCAAAGCTCGAATGAGTAATAAAGCTGAGACAAATGAAACAATCAACCCAGTTGTCAACACTGCCCAATCTTCAGCAGTCTGGAACACATCATAGCTTTGATATAAATCTAATAATCCAGCACCAATAATGACTGGAATTCCAAGAAAGAATGAAAATTCGGTCGCTGCTTTGCGGGAAACGCCTAAAAACATTGCCCCGATGATCGTAGCACCAGAACGTGACGTACCTGGGATCAAAGAGAGCACTTGAATTAAACCAATCCAAATTGCATCTTTATAACTGAGCTCTTCAACTTCTTTGACACGTATTCTTGGGGGATTTTTTTCTACCCAAATGATAATTAAACCACCCACAATCAGGCCAATTGCAATCGCGTAGTTATTAAATAATAGCTCTTTTACTGTTTGCCCAAAGGTCAAACCTATTGTAACAATTGGGATTGAAGCCAAGATTAAACCAAATCCGAGTCTTCTACCTTGTGCTTCGCCAGTGACCATACCCGTTGCAGCACCCCATAAGCGCGACCAATATTCATAAATAACCGCTGCGATTGCCCCCATTTGAATGGCAATCACAAAGACATCACTTTTTTCCTTGGTCCAGAAATTCATGAGTTCAGCGGCTAAAATTAAATGGCCTGTACTAGAAATGGGTAAAAACTCAGTAATACCTTCAACGATACCCATAATTGCCGCTTTAAGCAGCAGTAAAAGATCCATAGAAATTCCTAATTATGCTTTGCCTTGTTCTGGAATTTTTTTCCACGCATTGTCACGTAAATAAACGGGTAGTGCGAGATCGGCACTGAGCCATTGTTCTTTTAAAGCATGTTCACGTGCAATCGTCGCTATATCCTCAGCAGTTGCTTGGACATGTGAATAATCATTTAATTCGGGATGAATACATTTTGTTCCTGAACCAATCATTTGAAACTTTTGATAGGCTGCAGCATTTTCATAATTTAATAATTGCTCTTCATCCACCAACTGCATTAAACCTTGAGCATTTAACTGAAAACTTGCAATGTAGACCTCACTCATTCTTGCATCAAGTACAGCCGTAACTTCTGTCAGTTGATACATTCGATAAGCAGCCTGTGCCAGAGCTTGAAGGGATGAAACAGGAATCACAGGCACGTCATGTGACCATGCAAGCGCCTGAGTGACTGCTGCATTAATACGCACACCGCTGAATGAGCCAGGACCACGACTAAAAGCGATCGCATCCAAATCTGAAACGTGTACTTCAGCTTGCTGAAAAGCTGCTTCAATCATTGGGAGGATAGATTGGGTCTGCGCTTTTGCACGATCATCTAGTTGATAAAAAAGTACTTGATTCTCATCAATTAACGAAACTGAGCACTGCTCATTGGCAGTTTCTAATGCAAGCAATTTCATGCATGCCCCTATAAATCGTTAAAAATGGTGCTAATCATACTCCACTCGAATTATTCCTGCGAGAGCAGATCTGTTCAGATTTAGTGATTATTGAACGCTCGTATCAATGTCAACACTTATATTTAAAATTCAAATTTTTCAAGCTGAGTGAAATTTTTGAAATGATGCGCATAATGCATCGCACTCATTTTGAGTTTAGCTTCTGCAAACTCATCTAATGTTTTAATTACTTTGCCAGGAGAGCCCATCACCAATGAATTATCTGGGATGATTTTACCTTCTGGAATCAACGCATTCGCGCCAATAATGCAATTTTTACCGATTACAGCATTATTTAATACGACGGCGTTGATACCAATCAAACTATTATCTCCAATCGTACAACCATGTAACATTGCTTGATGACCAATGGTGACATATTGCCCAACATTCAATTCAATGCCCGGATCAGTGTGTAAGACGGCATTTTCTTGAATATTACTGAAATCACCAATACGAATTTTGCAGTTATCCCCGCGTATTACCGCACCAAACCAAACACTCACCTCTTGTCCAAGTTCAACATCGCCAATCACAGTGGCATTTTCTGCAATCCATCCATTCCATGGTTGAATCGTCGTTGAAGGGGTTTTGTCTTGAAATTTGTACATCATATACAGCAATCCTATGCATTTAATATTTTAATGTTGTTTGAAAATTGAAGATTTAAAACTTGGGGAATTGAGCAAAAAGGGCCAGTTTTTTTTATAATTTAAGCCATACTGAAACAACGAAATCAGGATCCTTGCTGTAAGACCCCATATCACCTCATTCTCAACTCTTAAACTTGGAAAATAGATTGATTGCTTAGCCAATCGAACTTCATAAGGTGTTGGGCGAGCATCCATCATTTCGCGGATTGAAGCAAAAAAAATACGATCGATTTCTGTAGGTTGTGGGACAAGCTTCACATTAGGCGGTATCAATCCAACCACAGGTTTTACTAAAACACCCGCTTTCGAGCGCTCTGAAGGCAGATCACCTAGCAACTTTACATCGAACGGATTCAAAGCCGTTTCTTCCCACGCTTCTCGGAGTGCAACAACAATATTACTGGTGTCGTTCGGATCTCTTTTTCCTCCTGGGAATGACACTTCACCCGCATGATTATTCATATAAATAGAGCGACGCGTCAGCAGAATTTTAGGATCATCTTCATTGGTGATTGCAAGTAATACTGCAGCATCAGCTTTTTGAATGCGTTTAGAAAACCTAAGGTGTTGTTGCAGTTGCAATGTTAATGAATGATCCATCATCTTGAATAGCTCGATCTCTCTTTTTTATTCTCATCCCATCATATATGAAATTTTGTGCATAAGGCTATAAATGATGCGAAAGTTATTTTTTTGGGGTATGCTGAATCATCTCATTTTTACTTGACAGCATATGCCTTTTTGCACGGCCTGTGGGCAACCGACGACCGAACAGATTCCTTTAGGTGATCATAAAGTACGCCAAGTCTGTACGCATTGTAAGACCATTCACTATGTGAATCCGAAGGTCATTTGTGGAGCCTTAGCGATTTGGGAAGATAAAGTACTCTTATGTCGTAGAGCGATTGAACCGCGCTATGGTCTTTGGACGCTACCAGCAGGATATATGGAACTCTTCGAGACAATGGAGCAAGGTGCAGCTCGTGAAACTCGTGAAGAGGCTGAAGCTGAAGTGGAAATTGAGCAATTGTACTGTATGTACAATATCCCTCGTATTGGTCAAATTTACGTATTATTTAAATCTCACCTTGTTGAAGGTAAATTTGGAGCTGGTGAAGAAACCATCGAAAGTCGTTTATTTGAAGAACACGAGATTCCATGGGATAGTTTAGCTTTCCCAAGTGTTGAACGAACGCTTCGTCATTATTTTGAAGACCGAAAATCGAATCATTTTCCTACACACTTAGAGACCTTAGGTACTCGACTTGATCAAACAGGTTAAAAAAAACTCCATCTCATAAGATGGAGTTTTTTTGGTTAAGCTTTTCGACCTATTTGATAACAAGGTGTTAAAGCAATTTCAATTGTTCCTGTTCTAAGCTTTGCTAGATTAAGTTGTTCAGTCGTTGGTTTATTCTCTGGAATCGAATTGTACGTGTGTTGGTATGTCGCATGCGTATTCACCCATTCAGCTGCGGCTGTAGAGCCCTTAGTATCCCAACTCGTGATATTAATACCCGCTCTTATGTCATTATTTACGATTAAGTTTTGTAAATTTAAACGTACACCTCCAGATGACACAAGTTCACTATTAGAATCGACTCCAAAGTCTGGTCTGTTATTTAGTCCAGCTCTGACCCCATTTAGGTTCCCAAAAATTGGATTCGCTAGAATCATACGTATTGTCAGAGATTTATCATTTGCAGTTGAATATGTTGTGCCTGTCGTACCAACAATGAATTGTTGAACATCCAATTCATCTGTCATGGTTGAAGTATTCTTAATGCTTGGACAAGTGGTAGATTTTAAACTCGATGCAGTACGATTGGTTCGTATATCTCCATTTTCATCAATGACAATACTCACTGTTTGTGATGGAATCGTTTTATCATTAAAGTTAAACACTAAATCTGCGTATAATGGGAAAATAATTTGATCCCCAACTTCAACATTTTTACGTGTTTTGAACACTTTACGATCTAAATAGCTCACTGGACTGTATTTTAGAATATCAAGCTTACCTGTATAGCGCTCAGAATTGACATCTTGACGCCACTCCCCATATACCTCAGTGCTTGTAGGTGTATCCTTGCTGTCTAAGAAGCCTTGATAAGCATACTGATTACCAGGAATAATGGATTGACCAAACAGAGTTCCTTTATAGATTTCTAATTTGTCATTTGAAGATTCAATACTTTTAAAAACTAAAGGTTTTTGTATTTTTTGTGAGATATTATTCAACCAATCTTTTGAATTAGAAACGACATCTAATTTTTCAGGTGGTACTTGATTGATTAATAATACTCGTGCTAACTCTTCTGAAGTATTACTACCCGTAACAATTGGTTTCCCTCTCCACTGTGAGAGATAACCACTCGCATAACCTTCGCGCGTAGTAATTACGCTCATATCAGCAATTGCTTGATTATTGTTTAGGCTTGAGCCGTGAAACCCTGCGAAATTAGTATTTTGTCCAATAAAGAGTAAGTGATTGGCCTGATAAATACCCACACTTCTCATTCTTATGATCTGTTGTGCTACTTTTTCCGCATCATCAATTGATACCTTATCGACATCTAACCATGGTTTCAGGATCTGAACATAACTGCCATTTTTGAACTCATTGGCCGTTATATTTTGGCTGATCACTTGAAGCCCATCCAAATTGTCTTTTGAAAGCACAACTTGCTGTATATCACCAGGCACATTACTGATTTGATCTACACCTAATGTTTGCAAAATTCGTGTAATTCCGACCATTGCGTTATAGGTAGGATCGGACATATTAAAATTTTCAATTGGCTTACCAGTTAGCCCTTGAGCCATATCTTGCACACCAATCTGAATATAAACATCGCTCATTTTCTTAGGCACAATTGAACCTAAATCGACCGTCCCTAACTCAATTTTTCGAGCACTGGCTTCACCCTGAATATAAAATGTAACTTTGTCTCCCACTTTGCATGAACCAATCGCAACATTAGGATCGAGTTCAGTTCGATAGTGATTCAATTTGTCAGTACTACAATCGAACTTTAGTCCCTCTACAGGATAGTCCAAGACAAATCCCAGACAATTAGCATCATTTGAGGTTAAACAACCATTAGAGGTTGTAACGGAACCACGGTTAGGATCTTCATTTATTTTAGCACTCTCTCCACCACATCCAGTCAATGCTAAAAAAAGCGTGGAAAACGTGAATGGGATAATATTAGACTTTTTCATTCTAGTTCTCTTTTATTTGATGGCCTTGAGCTTTAGCTGACCAGTATTCACGAGTTTTTGATTTTGAATATCAATTGATTCGACTAAAGGGGTGAGTAATAAATATCGTGTTTGAGGTGGTTTTTTTAATATACCTTCGAGTGCAGAGTATGTCGTGACGTTGGCTTGAGTATCTGTACTTTTAAAACCAGTCGCTCCCTCTAAAATGCAACCTTGCTGATCCAAAAATACTGCAATCGGCCAATAAAAAGTTGGGTTATTTTGAGATGAAGCAAATGATTGAATTTGAATCTGATCAATTGATTCATCTAACTCCACCACCTCGTAAGCAAAACGTTCTTTCAATGGCGCAACTGGCCATAAACCAATTTCATCTTGAGCACCCTTCAAACGCTTAGCTTTCTGAATTTTTTTATCTTTAAAACATGTATGTTCCAAAGATTCCGCAAGATCTTTTGCTTCAATACGCATATACGTACTCGATAAAGCCATTGCTTCTTTCGCTGTAGGCTCTGTCGGCTGTAGGAACTGAGATAAAACGGCTTTGGTAATCCCTTTTTGTCGCTCAATTGTTTCAAAACGAGCTGCACCTACACCCTGCGTATCAGGAACTACATAAAACCGTTTTCTTCCTTCCAGATTAAACTCACGATCTTCAAGATATTCATGATCAATGTATTCAACACCATCAATCAGAGTTACAGGACTTCCTGTTTCAGCTTTCAGTGAACCACCTGCTTTTTTGCTATCTGAAATCTGCTCAACACGTTGAACGCTTTCTTTAGAATTTTGATCGTGTGTAGATTTATTTTTTGTTAATGACTGCTCATGTTTCGTATTGACTTTAGTCTGTGCAAGATCAATTTTCGTCATTTGATCTTGAGTCTTTTTTTCAACACTCACTGTTGATTGTTCAACATTGTCATTTTGACTGCGCCCAACTGATTTGCTCGCTGTAGGAGCTTTAATACTCGGCTGAGCGATTTCAACCTGTATTTTTTTAGGCTCATCTGCTGGTTTGTTTTGAATGATTTTTGGCTGAACATTTTCTCTTTGAATTGATTTTCGATTTTTAATAGATTCGTTTTTTTGAGCACTAGATGCAGCTCTTTCGATGACAATCGGTCTACCATCTGGACCTATAATTGTGTAAAAGTCTTGGGCATTCAATGTAGGACATATTAAAAAAGAACCTGCGCATAAGACACAACCGAGAGACTGGCTTACTCTTGTCTTTATTTGTTTAAATTGCTCAAGATTTAAGTCCATTACCATCTCGTTCTATAATTTATACCTAAAATCGTAACTTTGGTATTCGTCGATACATTTAAGCCAGCATATGGATTAAGTAATAAATTATCCACGGCGTCTAGATTGGCTAGGCTACTTGATCCCGCTGGAATTCTATCGCGGCTCCGAAGGAACCCGACTGATAAATCAATATCTGTATCTTCATCAAAACGGTAACCAATACCCAATCCAAACAATTGTGCATTATTGATCGGTACCATTGTATTCCGCTTTCCATCTGGGATCGCACTTGTTCTAGGTTCATAACCAGCACGGAATTTCAAACGGTCATTGGCAGAATATTCAACGCCAACGCCCCAACTCCATGGAGATTGAAAACCTAGAGGCAGAGATAAAGATGAGTCTGTTACATCATTAGATAACAGTTTTGCAATTTTCAGAGCAGAAATTTGACGATCGAACTCAAATTTAAACTTATCCCAAGCCGCATAGTCAGTCCATCCCACATCGAAATTTACCTGTAAGTCCGGGAATACTTTGTACTTAATCCCTGCTTGGAAATGTGCTGGATATTCTAAATCCATAGACATTAGACCAGTTTCAATCGCAGGTACATAGTTCGGAAAACCAAGTATGGTTGCCAAAACTTGCCCCGTAGGTGAGGAGTTTAGTCCTTTGATTAATTCTCGGGATGCGTTTCCATTTTCTACAATATATTTACCCTTTAAGCGCATTTTAGCACCGCTTTGGTAAACCAGCCCCAAACCAAACTCTTCAGTGGGTTCCCACAAGACACCTAAGTTGTAGCTTGGAGATAAACTCTGCTCCAGTTCAACATTGATCTTTCCAAAGGTTGAAAATGGATTCATGCCCTCATTGGTATTACATAAGCCGAATAGCAAAATATTCGTGACAATATTGTCATTTCCTCCACGGAAAGGGGCACAGACAGACTCATCCACCATCCTAAGAAGACCTATCATTTCATTTGGAAATCGCAAATCTGTTTTCATGGCAATGGCTTGATAAGACATTCCCACTGAAGCACCAATCGAAAGTTCATCATTTACTTGATAAGCAATCGATGGCGATAAATATGTAATACGCTCCATGGCAACTTGCTGCCCCATGAAGTTACCCGGATTACCATCTTCTGCACCGAAACCTGCAACCAGAGGTGCATAAACTGCAGTAGCGAAAGTAAACTTAGATCCTGGTGGATTGTAGGAGATCCCTCCAGTTGGAGCTGCTACTGGCCATCCTTCTCCTAAATCCACCATTTTTTTCAATACAGGAATATATAAGGATGCGTACTCGACATCACCTCTCACAGAATCCTTAAAATCAGTACAGAGGTTTGATGGATTATCAAGCGCATCATTACAGATTAATGGATCATCAGAATATCCAAAGACGTCATAACCTGATGGCGCGGAAAATTCACGCTGAATATCAAAATTAGCAACTAAGCCTTGAACGTCGGTTTGTAACCCTTTGAGTTTGGTTAAACCCGCAGGGTTAAAGTGAATTGCACTAATCCCGGGTGGATCTGCAGTGACAGCATTACCCATTGATAATGAGCGTACATCTACAGATAAATTCTGCCCAAGGTGTGCAAAGACTTGCGTACTACATCCACTCAGAACAATTGCTGTAACTAAAGGATGCAAACGGAATTGACTCATTTCCGAACTCCTTTAGCTTGCTTTTTTCTTACCGAAGCCAAGTATATCTAATGGGAACGATAGGCCGAGAGACACATCTGGAGAGTCTTCAGTTAAACCGATACCTATCGTTCCATTGACAATCGTCTTCGGACTAACACGTACACCGAGTGCCACCGCAAACATAGAGCTGGTCTGAGTCGCAGGCTCGTAATATTCACCTGTATCATATGTAAATTTGGTACCCATGTTCATCGATTGCTGATAAGACATGGTCAAGGAGACATCATAGTTAAATGAATATGCAAACCCGAACGAGAATCCAGCCGTAACACCGGGTTCAAAAGTATCTAAAACACGGTTACGCCCAGTTAAACCTTCACCTTGAGTATTTCCTCCCCCTCGGATTTGATTTAAGCCAGATTCTTTAAAACCATAATTTGTTGATACTGACGCAAACAATACAACTGGATCAATATATTTTCTTGTACTTGCACCAACACCAACTGAATAATACCCCTTACCTGTTGAGAGATCCGTCAAAGGATTAATTTCATAGGGGCTATCACCTGTTTTTGTCGATAGATTACCAAACAAAATAAGTGGCAAACGACCTTCTTTCAGTGGAAATGGCTCCCAACGCGCCCCTAAACTAATATCACCCAAACCAGCAGTGGTCGTATCTTTGACACTATCAGACTTTGCAACCAATGGAATTGAAGCGTTTAGCGTGATGTTATCTCTTAAACCATATTGCGCTGTGATGGTATTGGTAATCGTATGATTTGCATCTTCATCAATACGAAGTTGATACAACTGTCCTTCATCGATCGAAGCATTTATTTGTGAATCCCGATAGTACGAATAATCAAGATCATAGAACGTTGAAAACTCACCACGCTTAATCAGTGAATATTGTCGCTCATTAGAGGAAAAAACTTCCTGCAAGTTAGTCTCTTGCGTCGCATCACCTTCTTTTTGTTGGAGCGCATTTGCAGCCTGCCCTTCAACACCTGGCTTAAGAGAAGGTGTTGCATCAACATTTTCAGTAGATTCTGCCGTATAACTTGATTGTGCTTGTTCAAGCTGAGTCGCCGAACTATTTTCAGTATTATTTTGAGTATCTTGAGAAATATTCTCTTCTGATGGAGCTTCAACTGTTTCGGGTGCTGCATAGACGCCTGTGACAATCATTTGAATACTGATTGCGAGTAGCGTTCTTTTCGTCCATTGATTATTCATTTTACTTCCTACCACAATTCTTCATTATTTGGATTTTGTTTCAATTCAATTTAATTGCATTTAAATTACTTACGTTTATAGTAAAGCCGCATATATGTTGTAATGGGTTGATTATACGTTGGAGATTTGGGATCAAGATCTAATACTTTACGCATAGTTGAGGCTTTATCTGCGATTTTATTCATATAATCTGACGAAAATTGTGCATCAACTAAGGCGTAACGGTTAATTGTTGCATCATCGACATGTCTTAAATCTGTTTCTTGTAATGCCAATAGATCTTTCTGTTGAGATTCAGGAACGTTCACTAAAAATAAGGTATTGTTTTCCCAAATTTCTTTAAATCGTGCTTCATCAAAACTGATATTTCCTAATGCAGGGTCAGCAACATAAACCCTTCCATCTTTATATGCTTTGTATACAACAAAGTGCTTAAAACCTGCATAGTGAATTGGAACAATAGCAGGTTGTGTCTGTTTAATCAGGTCTTTGAATTCACCACGGTACCCCCCACTTTCATAACCTAAAGCAGTGACGAAGCGCTTCATATCCAATAATGAAAAGCTTCTACGCTCAATGATTCGATCATACTCGCCAAATCGCAACAATCCCTCCATGGTTTGTTGTTCTGTCAAATTTAGACCAGCGTGACCATTAAGAACTGTCGTCAACGCCGCAGAACCACAACTATAGTCATACGCTTGACGAACTATTCCTCTAAACTGATTTTCGATAGCCGGCTTGATAGCTACAGGTTCACGGTGATTTTTTGTATAAGATAGATGTCGTGAGTCTGCAATCTCACTGTAATAAACTGCTTCGCGTGGTTTTTCTTTAATTTCGAGAGCATGACTCGCAAAAAAATACATAATTGCAGAGCCTAAAGTAATTTCTATCATAATGTTAACTGTTCTAGTTCGGCGTACTTGCCTTTATGATTCTGTAGTTGGAGTTTGCACTCACATTTATTCTTATATTCAGAATACCTTTTTCATCCTAAAAATACAGTACTTTTACTTTTTAATTTCAAATTCGCAAAATTTAAAAAACGCGTGATCAACACGCGTTTTTTGTATAAAAACTTAGTGACCAGAAATTTTGATTGAAGTGCTACCCAAATTCAAACCTTGAACTTCGATTGAACCGATACTCTTATTAGCTTCACCTAAAGAAACTTTTTGGATGTAAGCATTCAATGGTGATTGAGCTGGGCTGATATATAATCCATCTTTTGTTACACCAATTTTGGCGTCAGCATTCAGGTTTTTACTGCCTGAACTTGTAACTTTCAAGCCCTCGATTCCAATGCTACCACCACCCGATGTAGATGTATCATTAATAGTTAAGCTTGTAGATAAACCACCAGTGATTTCAGAATCAACGACAATCATAGCGCCTTGAGGTGCATTACCTAATTGAACGTTTGCTTTGGTTGCACCCAATGATAATGTTAAACCTGTAATAATTTGTTTTTCAGAACCTTCAACAACACCACGAACATTGTCATCAGAACTGTAAGTGCCAGAGCTTGCAACCCCAATAGAACCAACATTGATGTCTAAAGCACCAGTTTCAGCAAGAACATTAAGTACCGCTTGACCACCAACATCTGCGGCATCAACTTTCAACGTTGCTAAGTTTTGAGTATTTCCAGTACCCTTTGAAATCGTTAAACCGTTAACCGTGATTGCACCAGCACCAATTGTTGGATCAGCAGTGCCAGCTGTATTAATGGTCGTATCACCGAATGTCAAAGCGCTATTTGTAAAACCATCATTATCATGAATATATAACTTATCGATTTCGATACCAGCAGTTGTATCAATGGCAATAGTAATACCATCTTGACCAGTCGTTGCGCTGAGTGATGCATCATCCATTGCCTGCATCGCCATAGCATTCACGCTCACCGCCATTGAAGAAACTAAAGCCAATTTTGTGAATAATTTCATTATGTACTCTCCCAAGAGCATTTTTTTCATTTTTTTGACTGCTCTCCGTGTTTCTGAAGTTTTTATAATTTAACGACTGAAACTTCATCCTTGAGCAGTTCGCTTTGCAGTATTAAGTTAACCTTATGTTATCTTATGATCAATATCTGTTAAGAAAATTCGACCTATTCCCGATAAATGGCATAAGTGTGAACTAGTATTAAATGGGTGATGCAAATTTTCTGAAAAGAGTGTAACAAGTCACAAATGGTAAGTGCTTCATTTTTTAAACAAAACTTAAAAATTTCAGGACTAAGTAAAGCTGATTTTTTGCAAAAAATTGGTTCATTGACAGGATTGGTATATCTTGAAAATCAGGATTTACCGATTATCGGATTTTTGCCAAAAAAATATTGCGTTTATATAAACGGCGGATTCAGTCAATTTGTGCGTTGCTCTGATTTTAATTATCAGTATGAAAGCCAATTTTCTTCACTCAAAGATTTTGTTCAATGTAGCGAAAATTCACTTCCAGATTCTGCAAGCCATTATTTCAGAGGCGGTTACATTGGTTACTATGATTATAATTTTGCAGCAAATTTTCAAATCAACACCAAGGTAAAAAAACAACCACAATTGTTTTTTGGCTTGTATGAAAGCTATTTGATTTATGAAAATAATGATTGGGTTTTCTATAGCACTGAACATAATGCCGAGTGCCTTTATACACGATTATTAGACTGTTTTCAGCAATCTAGTCCATCATCATTTCAACTCAGTTCACCCATGCAAGCACGTTGGACTAAACAACAATATCGAACTGCATTTCAACGAGTACAAGATTACATTGTTGCTGGGGATTGTTACCAAATTAACCTAACTCAAGAATTTGTAGCACAAGCTGAAGGTGAGCTACTGAGTATAGCTAAACCTTTTTGGGCACTCACAAATGCTCCTTATGCTGCTTATCTTAAAATTGATAACCTTGAACTTTTGAGCTGTTCACCTGAGTTATTTATCGAGTTTAGACCCAATAAAAAAATGATCACTAAACCGATCAAAGGCACCATGCCACGCTTTAAAGATCCTCAAAAAGACCAAGAATCAAAACAAACACTCATCAACTCTGAGAAAGATAAAGCCGAAAATCTAATGATTGTTGACCTTCTCAGAAATGATTTAAGCATTTATGCAGAAACTGGCACTGTCAAGACACCAAAATTATTTAACATTGAAAGCTTTAATCAAGTCCACCACATGGTCAGTGAAATTGAAGCGACGTTAAAATCCGATGTTCATCAATTAGATGTTTTACACGCAGCGCTCCCCGGCGGTTCAATAACGGGGGCACCCAAAATTCGAGCGATGGAAATTATTGAAGAACTTGAAGAGTCCCCACGCGGTGCATACTGTGGCTCTATTGGTTATTTCAATTTTGATGGTACTGGTTCTTGGAATATTTTGATCCGAACAATTCAAAAATATCAGCAAGATGTGTCTATTTGGGCTGGTGGTGGTGTCACAATCAGTTCAGATTGCGATGCAGAATATCAAGAATGTTTTGATAAGGTTGAAGCCATGCTAAAACTGATGAATCAATGGTACGAATCATAAAAAAGCGACCTATCTGGTCGCTTTTTCAACAACAAAAATTTGCAGCACTCACACTTTTAAAATGTCATTCTTCAAGGTGTCTACTAAACGTTGATTTTGTTCATCTGTACCAATGGTGATACGCAAATACTGATTAATACGTGGTTTATTAAAATATCTTACGATAATGCCACGCTCTCGCAATTCATTTGCAAGCTGACCTGCATCTTTGCTAGGCAGTGTTGCAAATATAAAATTTGCGGCAGAAGGCAACACATCAAACCCTAAGGATTTCAGTTGCTCAACTAACTTTATACGACTAGCAATCACTTTGGCATTTTGCGCTTCGAAATAGGCTTGATCCTCGAAAGACGCCACTGCAGCGGCAATCGCAAAACGGTCCATTGGATATGAATTGAAGCTATTTTTTACCGCTTCTAACGCTGCAATTAAATGCGGCTGTGCAATCGCAAATCCGACCCTTAATCCCGCAAGCGAACGTGATTTCGAAGTTGTTTGACAGACCACCAAGTTGTCATATTTTTCTACGAGAGCCACTGCAGATTCAGCACCAAAGTCTACATATGCTTCATCAATCACAACCACTGAATTTGGGTTCGATTGAAGTACTTCCTCAATTGCAGACAAACCAAGTGCAATACTGGTAGGGGCATTTGGATTGGTGATAATGATGCCGCCATTTGGTTGCTTATAGTCATCCACAACAATTTCAAATTTTTCGTTTAAAGGCAAAATTTGAGTTTTCACACCAAAAAATTGGCTATAAACAGGATAGAAACTGTAGGTAATATCTGGATAAAGAATTGGCAAATCTTGAACAAAAAATGCCTTAAAAATATGAGCTAAAACCTCATCAGAACCATTACCAACAAACACGTGTCCCACGGGAACATGTTGCTGTTTCGCAATTGCTTGCTTTAATTCCGATGCGTCAGGGTCAGGATACAAACGTAAAACATCCGCGCCATTTGCTAAAACTTGTTGTACCGCTTCTACAACTTTTGGAGATGGTGGATACGGGTTCTCGTTGGTATTCAATTTTAAAAGATTTTGGATTTTGGGTTGTTCACCAGGCACATATGGCTCTAGTTCACGTACTTCGGGACTCCAAAAACGCATTTGTTCTACTGTAATATTCATTTTTAAATTCTCTAAATTCCCCTCACTGACTAAGGAGGTTAGGGAGAGATTTTTTAATTACCCTCACCTAACCTCACTTGCATTTCGATTTCCAGCAATGCTTAAAAACAGATTTAGAGAGGAATATTCATACCAAATTTATGGTTTAAATTACTGATAACGATATCGCGCTGAACGAGCGTGAGCATCTAAGTTTTCTTGCTGTGCAAGAATATCTGCTGTTTTCGCTAAAGTTTTCACGCCATCTTCCGAACACATGATTAGGCTTGAACGCTTTTGGAAATCATACACCCCGAGTGGTGATGAAAAACGTGCCGTACCCGAGGTTGGCAATACATGATTCGGACCTGCACAGTAATCACCAATTGCTTCAGGCGTATAACGCCCCATGAAGATAGCACCTGCATGGCGAATACCTTCAGCCATTTCTTGTGCTTCATCTAAACATAGCATCAAGTGTTCAGGGGCAACTTGGTTGATCAATTCCACACCTTCGGCACGGTCTTTAACTAAAACAAGCGCACCACGATTAGCAATAGAAGTTCGTGCGATTTCTGCTTTAGGAAGTGCTTTTAAGTGCTCTTCAATTGCAATCGCGACATCATGAAGCAGTTGCTCGTCTGGCGTAATAAATACAGCTTGAGCAACAGTATCATGCTCTGCTTGAGACAGAAGATCCATTGCAAGCCATTCTGCATTATTGTCCCCTTCAGCATACACTAAAATTTCTGAAGGACCTGCAATCATATCAATACCTACCTGACCAAATACGGCGCGTTTTGCTGCTGCAACAAAACGATTGCCCGGTCCAGTGATCTTGTCTACTGCTGGAATAGTTTCAGTACCATAGGCCAATGCTGCAACCGCTTGCGCACCACCAATCGTAAACACTCGAGTGACACCTGCCAAATACGCAGCTGCCAACACCAATGGATTTAAATCACCATTTGGTGCAGGCACAACCATAATAATTTCAGGTACGCCTGCGACGTGTGCAGGAACTGCATTCATGAGTACTGATGATGGGTATGAAGCTAAACCACCTGGCACATAAATTCCAACACGGTCAAGCGGCGTCACTTTTTGGCCTAAGGTGTTACCCAAAGCATCAACATAGGTCCAACCATCTTGTTTTTGTGCCTGATGGAATTCACGGACACGATTTGCAGCTAACTCTAAAGCTTCTCGAACTTCAGTCGTTAAATGATCAAATGCAGCTTTAAGTTGGTCTTGTGTCAGTTCTAAATCTGAAAATTGATGCGCTGGATGTCGATCGAACTGTTGTGTGAGTTTGAGAACATGAGCATCACCATGTTGACGAACATCGGCAATGATTTGGTCTACTGTTTTTAAAAGTTCTGGGTCACTCACGGTTTCAAAAGCGAGCAAGTCAGCAAAGTCTTGCTTAAAATTTTGATCTTGAGTCGATAAACGTCGCATCAATTTATCCACAATGAAATTAAAGGGAAGCTTTAGTTTACCTGTTTTCTGTTGATTTGTGGGCATCTTCATTCAAGCAACCCAGATAGAAATGATTGAAAATAACTTTTGATTAAATTGAATTTTCTATTGAGCTCTGTTCTTATCATGATTTGATTTTATTCGGGGGAGTTTTAGATGAAAGAAATAGAAAAATATGTCGGTTACTATTTAGGTGTTTATGTCGTTGTTTTAGCTATTTGTGGATTCTTTCAATACTTTTATTACTGTCAAGGTCAATCATTGATTTGTGCTGTAAGTATGCATCGAATAAATACCATAATTACCACAACAGCTTATGTACTGACGCCAATAGTTGCTATTGTTGGTTTTCTTTCATGGAAAAAACAATTTAACTCCCAACAAATTTCAAAACTTTCTTTTCAAATTATCAGCTTACTAAACACCAACTATAGGGAACAGCTTAATTTATTATATTGGATTTCTGAAAGAAAAAACTCTTATGATGAGTTAAAATCTTCAGAAGACTTTAATCATAAAGTACAAGAAATTAAAGACAATACTGCCTATATTTACTCGTTAATATCAGATTTATCACGGTTTACTTTAGATAATCAATTAAATAGATTTCTTAATGATTGGAATCAAGGATGCAATATTTTCATATCAGATTTGAAAGTGCTAAATACAAAGCTAACGATAAATCAAATAAATTTAAAACTTAGAAAACATCCAGAATATGAAATTGATTTTATCCCAGTATATGTAAATCTAGATAAATTACAATTTCAATTAATAGAACAAATCAGAAAATACAGTCTTGTATAATAAAGAACCGCCCTTTCGGGCGGTTCTTAAAATCAACAAACTCAAGCAGTTTTCACTTGCTTTGCATTTTCTCGTTCATCCACCGCTTTTTCAAGCTGTGCAAGAATCGGATTAAGTAAGGCTTGCTTACGCTTAAAGCTCGCTTTGTTCACGATTAAACGAGAAGACACTTTGCAAATTTCTTCAAGAGGCTCTAAGCCATTCGCGCGAAGTGTATTACCTGTGTCCACGACGTCGACGATGTAATCACCCAAACCAACCAATGGTGCAAGCTCCATCGAACCGTAAAGTTTAATCACATCAACTTGCTCACCTAAGCTCGCATAGTATTGACGCGTCAAATTCACGTACTTGGTCGCGATCTTCAAACGACCTTTCGGACGCTCCATACCCACTTTGCCCGCTGTCATTAACTTACAGTTTGCAATTTTAAGATCTAATGGTTCATAGACATTTTGTGCACCATGTTCCATCAGTACATCTTTACCTGCAACACCAATATCAGCCGCACCATTTTCTACATAAGTTGGTACATCAGATGCACGTAAAATTAAAATTCGAACATGTTTATGCGTCGTAGGAAAAATTAATTTACGCGATTTATCTGGGTCTTCTAAAAGATTAATCCCTGCTGTTTCTAGCAATGGCAATGTCTCTTTTAAAATACGACCTTTACTTAATGCTAAGGTTAAACCATGATCAAAATTGCCCATTACGTCAAAATTAGGATCATCGTTTCTCATATCGCTCATTAACTTACTCGCTCACTCGCTTAATTTGGGCACCTAAACCTTGTAATTTTGCTTCAATATCTTCATAACCGCGATCAATGTGATAAATACGGTCAATTAAAGTCTCTCCTTCAGCAGCTAAAGCAGCCAAAACTAAAGAGAATGAAGCACGCAAATCTGTTGCCATAACAGGTGCAGCTGAAAGTTTTTCAACTCCTGTTACAACTGCATCATTACCTTCAACCTGAATATTAGCGCCCATACGTGACAATTCAGGTACATGCATAAAACGGTTTTCAAAAATCGTTTCTGAAATTGTTGCAAACCCACGACCGATTGCATTGACCGCCATCAATTGTGCTTGCATATCTGTTGGAAAATCTGGATGAGGCAATGTACGGAAACTAACAGCCTTAGGACGCTTACCCATCATATCGAGTTCGATCCAATCATCACCGCGCGTAACTTCTGCACCCATTTCTTCAAATTTATCCAACACTGATTCCATCAGCAATGGATCTGTATGTGTCGTTTTAACTCGTCCACCCGTAATAGCAGCAGCCGCTAAATAAGATCCTGTTTCAATACGGTCAGCAACAACTGAATACTCACAACCATGCAAACTTTCTACACCAGTGACGATTAATGTATCCGTATCTAAACCTTCAATCTTCGCACCCATCTTAATGAGCATTTGTGCAAGATCAGTGATTTCAGGTTCACGAGCCGCATTACGGATGGTAGTAACACCTTCTGCTAAAACAGCAGCCATGAGGATGTTTTCTGTCCCACCTACAGTGACCATATCGAAAACAACTTCACCGCCTTTTAAGCGACCATCAACTTTTGCATTGACATAGCCTGCTTCGACTTCAATTTCCGCACCTAAAGCTTCTAATGCTTTTAAATGCTGGTCAACAGGACGTGAGCCAATAGCACAACCACCAGGTAAAGATACTTTTGCACTACCGTAGCGCGCCAGTAATGGGCCAAGCACCAAAATAGACGCTCGCATAGTCTTTACGAGTTCATATGGTGCAAATTGATTATCAAGGGTTGAAGTATCAGCGACTACAGTGTCACCTTCATACTTCATGGTAATCCCAAGACCTGCAATTAATTTTACAAGCGTATGAACATCTTTAAGCTTGGGTACATTTCTGAGCGTAATTGGTGTTTCAGCAAGAATCATTGCTGCTAAAAGTGGCAATGCAGCATTTTTTGCACCAGAGATGCGAACTTCGCCTTCTAGTCTTTTACCACCAGTGATTAGAAATTTATCCATTTATTCCTTAAGCTCCGAAAAGACTAGCTTTGCGCCATTCTTCTTTTGTCATTGCGCGTATGGTTACAGCGTGAACTGCACCACTTTTAATATATTCGTTAAGAGGAGCATAAACTGCTTGTTGACGAGCAACTGTTCTTTTACCTTCAAACAGATCATCTACAATACGGAGGTCAAATTTCCCACCTTGTCCACTTACAGCAACATCAGCAGAAGGGAAAGCAGCTTTTAAGATTTCAGTGAGCTGTTCACTATTCATTGCAAAGACCTCTCATGGGACGATCGATTGTGTAAAAACGGATTATTTTACTATAACTCATTCAATGAATTCATCTGCTATACAATTTATCTATAAAAAAAAGAGGCAATATACCTCTTTTTTTATTTTCAGCTACAGACCGTCATATAGGCAGCGGCTGAAAAGCCATTTGCATTTTACGATATCGCATTAACTGTCTTTTTATTTTCTCAGTTAATTTTTTAATTGATGCATACATATCATCGCCAGATGCTTGAGCAAAAAGTTCGACGCCGGGTAAACGCACGATTGCTTCAGCGATATGATTCGAACTTCCTTTTTTCGAACGTTTATCGACTTGGTGATCCTTTGTGAGTTTCACCTGCATACTATTGACCTGATCAAGGTGCTTGGTCATTTCGGCGAATTTACAACGAATATTCTCTTCTATTGCAGGAGTAATACTTAAATGATGTCCACGAATTGTTATTTGCATAATCCTATCCCTCTCCTTCTAAAGGATTTGATTGAGTTAAGCCATGTGATTGCATGACAGAACATTCAACATAGAATTATTCTGCAAATTTAAGTCATGAAATCATGCTGGCTAAACCTCGTGTAACTAAAAAAAAGAGATTCATTATTTCGTCATAATGAACCTCTAGAATAATCACACTTCAAATTTCAGATCAAGACTTTTCGATCGGATGATGCAGGAATATGTAACGATTCGCGATATTTTGCGACTGTACGACGTGCAACATCGATACCATCCTCATTTAACAACTTAGCTAAACTGTTATCAGATAATGGTTTTCTTGGGTTCTCTTCAGCAATCAACTTTTTAATTTTTGCTCGGATCGCAGTTGAAGACGCTTCACCACCTGACGTTGTTCCAACATGGCTTGAGAAAAAATATTTAAGTTCAAACAATCCTCTCGGAGTAAGCAAATATTTATTGGTGGTTACACGAGATACTGTTGATTCATGTAACTCAACCTCCTCCGCCACATCTCTCAACACCAAAGGTTTCATTCCTTCAGCACCCAACTCTAAAAAATCTCGTTGATGCTGAACAATACATGTCGCTACTTTTAAAAGCGTTTTATGGCGCTCATCTACACTTTTAATAAAATTTTTAGCATCAAGCATTTGATTGCGTAAATATTGATTATCTGCACTTTGATCAGCTCGACGAATCATATTTGCATAATAAGGATTGATGCGTAATTTTGGCAAAATATCCGGATTTAAGTGCACATGCCAACTGTCATTTTTCTTTGCCACCACCACATCAGGTACCTGGTAATCAGATTCTTTATTCTCAAACATTAGACCTGGATAGGGTTGTAATGATTTTAAAAGTTGTATTGCTGCTTTTAACTGTTCAAGTTTAAAACCTGTTTGCTTCAGTAATTTATTTAGGTCATTGGCAATCAATAATTCATAATGCTGCAATAACAATAACGCGTCATTACGGCATGGTAAGGTATTAGGCAAAACTTGAAGCTGAACATATAAGCATTCCACAAGATTGCGTGAACCAACGCCAATCGGCTCTAGTCTTTGAATATGTTTCAACACCACTAAAATTTCATCAATCTCAACATCTTCTTCAATATCCATCTGTGCGAGTAAAGTCAGCACTGCGTGGTGAATTTCTTCAACGCTCTCATCTAAAAAGCCTTTTTCATCCAAACCATCTACGATGCAATAGGCAATCAAAAGATCAGTTTGGGAGAAATTTAGGAGATTAACTTGCTCTAAAATATGATCTTTCAGTGTATTTTGAATTGAACGATTATCCTCACGTTCTTCATATTCTGGTAATTCCATTGATGATGATTGATGAGTATAGACATCATCCCATTCAGTATCTACAGGTAAATCATTTGGTAAATGATCTGCATTTAATTCTCGAGTAAGATCACTAGCAGACTGCTCCTGATTCAACTCCTCCAAACTTTGCATTGGGGAATCGTCTTCCACTTTCTCAAGTAAGGGATTACTATCCAACTGCAATTGAACTTCTTGCTCCAACTCTAAGCTGGATAATTGTAAAAGTCGGATCGCTTGTTGGAGTTGGGGTGTCAAAGACAAAGAATTGGATACTTTTAGTCCTAACGCTAATTTCATTAATCATTACCCCCTAACATCGTTATTATTTAAGCAATAATCATGCCTACAATTCTTATAACATAAGTTTCAAGTGTTAGGTTAATCAATTAGTCTTAATTGTTAATAACAAATAAGGATAAAATACATTATAATTCAACCACTTTTTTTTAATTAATATTCAAAAAAAATATGAACACTCAAGTTTAAATTAAAAAAATAATTTTTTAGCGTTATCTGCAGTTATAGTTGATTAAAAATAAATCACTTACTCATGATCAAGGTTTTATAAGCTCATGATTTGTTTCACGTTGATCAAAAAATCTAAATTCATTCGAATTTCGATTATTTTTTATTCTTTACTTATTCTCATAGAAAGTATAAAAATAATTAATAGCTTATTTTGAATAGATTTCAACCAAATTTGAGAACTGTCAAAATTATAAGAACGATATATTAAAAGACATGGAGATTTCTTGATGAAAAGTCTATCTGGTAAAGTCCTTCTCAGCGCATTAGGCTTCATCATCGCTGGCGGAACAATGAGTCAAGCCAATGCCACTGACACCATTGCGAAAATCAAAAAAAATGGAAAAGTGATCATCGGGTATCGTGAATCTTCTGATCCAATCTCATATATCGTGGGTGGTAAACCTATGGGATATGCCATCGATATCTGTAATAACGTAGCTAACGAATTAAAAAAAGACTTAAAACTCCCCAACTTAAAAGTTGAATATAAAGCGGTTACTTCCTCCACGCGAATTCCTGAAATGCTCGCTGGAAACATTGATATGGAATGCGGGACGACAACCAACTCTGTCCAGCGACAACAGCAAGTCAACTTCTCTACAAATTACTTTGCCACTGAAGTACGTATGGCAGTCAAAGCTTCAGCGCCTTTCAAAGATTTAGGTGATTTAAATGGTAAAGCCGTTGCCACAACGCAAGGAACAACCTCGGATAAATATATTAAAATGGGTGCACGAGGAGAAAAAATAAAAGTTACCAATGTCTATGGTAAAGATCATGCTGATTCTTTTGCAATGGTCGCTTCGGGACGTGCAGCTGCATTTGTTATGGATGACAATATTCTTGCAGGGCTCATTGCCAAATCATCAAAACCTCAAGATTTTAAAATTGTAGGTCCAGTCCTTTCGTCAGAACCTTACGGAATTATGCTGCCTAAAGGGGATGCCAAGTTTAAAGCGATTGCAGATCGTGTGGTAACTGGAATGTGGAAAAATGGTCAAATGGATACCCTTTATAAAAAATGGTTCTTATCACCTATTCCACCACGCAATATCAATCTAAACATGCCTATGAGTGGCTCATTTAAAAAATTAAAAGCATCTCCGAATGATGCAGGGATTAAATAACAAAAATTATGAGGGCTTAAATAGAAACACTTAAGCCCTTTTTTCTCATAACCATTGCAGGGAATTTCAATGGCTGTTGGTTCTTTAAATTGGACGTCATTTTGCTTGGCATCTAACGAATATGGCGTTGATAAAAAAGATTGGGCTGAGTCTATCTGTAGTGCGATTGGAGGTTCAAGTTATTCAGCTGTTGCTGATGCACCGACTTGGTTACAAATACTTGGATCAGGTATTTGGACCATGATCTGGACTGCTGTCATTGCCTTTTTCATCGCATTTTTACTTGGTTCACTTATTGGCATTATGCGTACATTACCCAATAAGTTACTTTCATTCATTGGGACTTGTTATGTAGAGTTATTCAGAAATATACCCTTAATTGTTCAATTATTTTTCTGGGCATTCGTTTTCCCTCAACTTCTACCATTGAGTATGAGTACTGGAAGTGGTGAAATGGTTTCTGGCGGATGGTGGCAAAATATTTTAAATAATAATCCAGCAATTATTGGTGTATTTGCGCTGGGTCTATATACCGCTGCAAGGATTGCTGAGCAGGTTCGAGCAGGTATTAATACCGTTTCACAAGGTCAAAAAAATGCAGCTTATGCGATCGGTTTAAATTTAAACCAAAGTTATCGTTATGTCATTCTGCCAGTGGCTTATCGAATCGTTTGGCCAACACTAACATCGGAAGCAATGAATGTATTTAAAAATTCAGCCGTGCTTTTTGCCTTAAGTGTTTTGAATTTTTTTGCATATACCAAAACAATGCGAGAAGAAACCTCTCAAGACGTGGTCATTTTAATTCTTTCAACACCTGTTTACCTCATCATCACTTATTCAATTAAATACCTGATGGCATGGATTGAGAAACGGATGGCTGTACCAGGTCTAGGTTCGGGAGGTAAATAAAATGGACTTTAGTGTTCTAACTCATCCCGATGTCGTTGCAAGTTTGATCGCTGGTTTTAAATTTACAGTTACAGTAACCATTCTTTCGATTATTGGTGGAATTCTTCTTGGTACACCAATCGCGATGATGCGTCTATCGAATAATAAAATTGCCAGTGGATTTGCAAAATTTTATGTCGACTTTTTTCGAGGTGTTCCCCTCATTCAAGTTATTTTTATCTTTTACTTTTTACTTCCTAAGTTTTTCGATTTCCAATATCACACCTATTGGGGACCTTTATTTTCAAGTGTAGTAACCTTCGCCATTTTTGAGGCTGCCTTTTTTTCAGAAATTGTCCGTTCTGGCATTCAATCAGTTTCTAAAGGACAAGTGAATGCAGGTTACGCCTTGGGGTTTAATTATCGCCAGACGATGTCATACGTAGTTTTACCCCAAGCTTTTAGAAATATGTTACCCGTGATATTGACGCAATCCATTGTTCTTTTTCAAGATGTGTCTTTGGTTTATGTCATCAGTGCACCAGATTTCTTAGGCAATGCAAATACTTTAGCTAATACCTATGGTTCGGAAACCAAAGCCGTTTTCTATCTAGTTGTTGCTGTCGTCTATTTTGTCATTTCATTTGCACTTTCACGACTAGTTAAACGCTTACATCAAAAAATAGCCATTATTCGATAAGGAGAATCAAAATGCCAATGATTGAAATTCAAGATGTATCCAAATGGTATGGAGATTTTCAGGTACTTAGCGAATGCTCAACCACTATCAACAAAGGTGAAGTTGTCGTTGTATGCGGTCCATCTGGCTCAGGTAAATCCACACTTATTAAGACAGTAAATGCTTTAGAACCTATTCAACAAGGAAATATTATCGTTGATGGTACCGCTTTAAAAGACTCTAAAACGAATCTAGCAAAATTCAGATCTAGAGTAGGTATGGTATTTCAACATTTTGAACTTTTTCCTCATATGACTGTGTTAGATAACCTAACAATAGGACAAATCAAAGTACTTAATCGCTCAACTGAAGAAGCTAAAATAAAGGCCTTACAATATTTGGATCGAGTCGGTTTGACAGCACACAAAGATAAATTTCCAGGACAATTATCAGGTGGTCAACAACAACGTGTCGCGATTGCACGTGGTCTTTGTATGGACCCAGTCTGTATGCTTTTTGATGAACCCACTTCCGCATTAGATCCTGAAATGGTCGGTGAAGTGCTTGAAGTCATGAGCCAACTTGCAAAAGAAGGCATGACGATGATGTGTGTTACGCATGAAATGGGATTTGCAAAAAAAGTTTCAGATCGAGTGATATTTATGGATCAAGGCAAAATTCTAGAAGATTGCCCGACTGATGACTTCTTTAATAAGCCACAAGAGCGACATGAAAGAACAAAGTATTTTTTAGAGAAAATTTCAGCAGTACATTAAATATTAGATTAAATCCGAAAATTTCGCGATAACTACTTAAATTATTTTCAAATTCAATTTTTTGATATAAAAAAACACCCCCTTCTATTGAAGGGGGTGTTTAGAATAATGAGCTGGCGATGACTTACTCTCACATGGGTAACCCCACACTACCA